>JBDKTF010000617.1:0-9762 GCA_039680295.1 Anaerolineaceae bacterium | reverse complement strand
ACTTCACCGGCGTGCGCGGATCGGTGATCACATATTCGCGCTTCGCATCGTCAAAATAACCGTAGTTCATCGCTTCTCCCTGGCAGGGTGACTTTATTCGCCCAGTTCCACCCGCACCTGAACGGTTTTCACACCGGTTTGCGGCAGCGAAATGATGCTGCCTTGCAGCGGCAAACCATCCGCCTCAAGGCGCAGTGCGTTGCCTTTGCCGCGCCGTACAACCTCAATGTGGTAATCCACGCCGCGGTAGCGGCGCACCGCAGTATATCCCTGCCAGTCTTCGGGCAGCACCGGCGCGATTTGCAAACCGTCCCATGTGGGGCGAATGCCCAGCAAAAACTGACTGATGGCAACAAAATTCCAGGCGGCGGTGCCGGTCAGCCACGAGTTCTTGGCTTCGCCGAAAGCGGGCGCATCGCGCCCGGCGATCATCTGCGCATACACGTAAGGCTCACAGCGGTGGATCTCGCTCATCTCCTCACACGCAGAAGGATTGATGCGCAGATAGTAATCCATGGCGTGGTCTCCCGAGCCGGTCAGCGCCTCGGCGATCATGATCCACGGATTGGTATGGCAAAAAACACTGCCGTTTTCCTTATATCCGGGCGGATAGGAAGAAATTTCGCCCAGGTTCAGGTAGTACTGTGTGTAGGAAGGTTGGTGCAGCAGGATGCCGTACGGGGTTGCCAGCCGCTGCGCCACCGCGTCCAGCGCCTGCCGGGCGCGCCCATCCGCAACACCCAACCCAGCCATCACGCACATGCCCTGCGGCTCGATGAATATCTGCCCTTCTTTGCACTGCTGCGATCCCACCGGCGCGCCAGAATCATCGTAAGCGCGCAGGAACCAGCCACCGTCCCAGCCGTGCTTCAGCACCGTCTGCGCCATCTGGTCTGCATTGCGCTGGCAGAATACGGATGTCATGCCATCTCCGCGGTGTGCGGCAATTTCTGCCAGCTCGCGAGCGGAAAGCACAAACAATCCGCCGATAAAGACCGATTCCGCCACTTTGCCTTCCTTGTTGGTGGTAGTCTGGAAGGACTGCCCCGGCGCCGCTGAAAAACAATTCAGATTGAGGCAGTCATTCCAATCCGCGCGACCGATCAACGGCAGTTCATGCGGACCCAGACGCTGAAGGGTATAACTGATACAGCGCTGCAAATGGATGTACAGCGGCTGCTCGCTGCCCGGCTGGTTGTCGAACGGCACCGCTTCATCCAATATGTCCCAATCGCCGGTCTCCTTGAGATAAGCCGCCGCCGCCAGCACCAGCCAGTGCGGATCATCGTTGAAATTGCTGCCCACATCATTGTTGCCGCGTTTGGTCAGCGGCTGGTACTGATGATATGCGCCGCCGTCGGGGAGCTGGGTCGCCGCCAGATCCAGAAGGCGCTGGCGGGCACGCTCTGGCGCCATGTGAACAAACCCGAGCAAATCCTGGTTGGAATCGCGAAAACCCATGCCGCGCCCGATACCTGATTCAAAAAACGAGGCTGAACGCGACAGATTGAAGGTGATCATGCACTGGTAGGCATTCCAGATATTGACCATCCGGTTCACATGGGGGTTGAACGTGTTAACCTGAAAGCGGTTGAGCAGGTTTGACCAATCGTCCCGCAGCGCATCGAACGCCGCCTGCACTTCGAGCGGATCGGTGTAGCGCTGGATGCGCGGCAGCAGATCGTGCTTGTTAATGGTCTGGGAACCCGGCGGATCGAATTTGTCACTGTCCGGGTTTTCATGATATCCCAACAGGTAAATCACCCGGCGGGTCTCCCCCGGCTGGAGCGTGAGGCGCACATGATGCACCCCCACCGGCTGCCAGCCGTGAGCGATCGAGCCGCTTAGTTCGCCGCGTTCCACGCCGATCGGAGAATCCCAACCCCGGTACGCGCCCAAGAAGGCTTCGCTCTGGGTATCAAAACCCGCCAGCGGTTCCGAGCAGGCAAAATAGGCGTAGTGGTTGCGGCGCTCGCGATATTCCGTCTTATGGTAGATGACGCTGCCTTCCACCTCCACTTCAGCCAGAGAATAGTTGCGCTGAAAATTCGTGGCGTCATCCAAAGCATCCCACAGGCAAAATTCCACGCTGGAAAAGAGGGAGAGGTGCAGCGGCGTCTCGCGCCGGTTGGTCACATCTGCCTGCCAGATTTCCATGTTCTCGCCCAGCGGAACAAAATAACGCACCGAGGCTTCCACCCCGGAGCGCAGCGAGCGAATGATGGTGTAACCCAACCCGTGGCGGCAGGTATATTCCTCCAATGGGGTGCGGGTCGGCTGCCAGGTGGGAGACCAATACTCCCCACTGGCATCGTCGCGAAGATAAATGTAGCGTCCGCCGCTGTCCAGAGGCACGTTGTTGTATCGATAGCGGGTCAGGCGGCGCAAACGGGCATCTTTATAAAACGCATATCCACCCGCTGTATTGGAAATCAGCCCCAAAAAATCCTGACTGCCCAAATAATTCATCCAGGGAAGGGGCGTGTCTGGACGTGTAATGACATATTCGCGGCATTCATCATCAAAATAGCCGTAGCGCATATTGTTATCCTGTAAAATTCAAGATGGCAGTGGGAGCGCCTTCATGGATCACGCCCACAGTGATTACGAATGTGCGGCTGCTTCAGACACCTTCCAGCACGCAACAAAATGGTCGGGTTCAATTTCTTCGAGCGCCGGTCGCAGGCTGCATTTCTCATACGCCAGCGGACACCGGTCAGCATACACGCAGCCGCCTGGAACGCCGGTCTGGGCACTCCTGATTTCCACATTGACTTCGGTATCCCATTTCTGATCGAGGCGCGGAACAGACGCCATCAGCATTTGCGTGTAGGGGTGCAGGGGCTTGGTGAATATCTTCTCGGTAATGCCCATCTCTGCAACGCAACCGCGGTAAAGGATGATCGCCCGTTCGCTGATGTAGTTCGCCAACGAAAGATCATGCGTGATAAACAAAATCGACAGACCGCGCTTCTTCAACTCTGCCAGCAGATTGAGCACATCAATGCGCGTGGAAGCATCCAGCATGCTGATGATTTCGTCCGCCACCAGAAATTTGATGTCCAGTAAAAGCGCGCGGGCAATCAGGAAGCGTTGAAGCTGCCCACCGCTGAGCTGGTGCGGATATTTATTGAGCACATGTTCGGGGTTCATCCCCACCGACTTCACCGCCTGATCCACCTTCTCTGCCCAATCCGCCGCACTCACATGTGGATAAAACTCCTCGTGAATAACCTGGAAAACGCGATCCGCTTTGAAAATGGGGTTGTAGGAGCTAAACGGATCCTGAAATACGCCCTGAACCGTGCGGTAATATTCCTTGACGCCCTCTCCCCGGGCAAGGGAAATATCCTTTTCATCCCAGGTGATGGTCCCGCCGGAAATGGGGATGAGGCGCAATATCATTTTGCCGATGGTGCTCTTTCCGCTGCCGCTTTCGCCAATCAAAGAAACCACTTCGCCGTCTTTGATTTCGAAGGTAACGTTACTGACAGCATGGAGTTCCTTCCCACCGAAAGTCCCCACACGATAAATCTTGGTGACGTTGTCGAGTTTAAGCATTCTCTCCATACTCCTTCCAGCAGGCAACAAAGTGATCTTTCTCGATCTCGACGAACGGGGGAACCTCCAGGCATTTCTCGAAAGCAAGCGGGCAGCGATCTCTGAAGCGGCAGCCTTCCGGCGGATGGAGCAGCAGCGGCGGTTTGCCCGGAATGCCACTCAGACGCGTTTCGGTATATTTCACGCCAATCTCAGGCAGGGAGGAAATCAGCAGCTTGGTATAGGGGTGACGGGGATGGTGAATGATCGTTTCTGTGCAAGCTTTTTCTGCGAGCTGCCCGGCGTACATGATCAAAATACTGTCTGCAATCTGGTAAAGGATGGAAATGTCATGGGTGATGACAATGGCGCTGTTGCAGCATTTCTCGTTGCGAAATTCCACCAGCATTTCCGCCACAGCTTTCTGGCTGGCGACATCCAACGCAGAGGTGATTTCATCTGCGATGAGCAGCGATGGATTGAGCAGTGTGGAAATGACCATGACCATACGCTGCTTCATGCCGCCTGAAAGCTCGATCGGATACATATCCAGCACATCCTTCGGCAGTTTCACCATGTCGAGGCGGCGCTTAATTTCGGGAAGCATGTCGCGATAACTGATTTTCTTTGCGTTCAGCAGTTCTTCGGTCATCTTTCCGATCTTGCGGATTGGGTTCATGGCGTTCATGGCGTATTGGGGAATGATGGAAACATCCTTGAAGCGATGCGAATCCATTTTTCCCATATCCCAGATGGGCAGTTCTTTTTCGTTCAAGAGCACCCGCCCCGAAACAAACTTCATGGGCGCATTCAGGTAAATGAGGCTGTAACCAAGCGTGGTTTTGCCGCAGCCCGATTCGCCCGCCAATCCCATGATCTCGCCGTCATCCAGACCGAAGGTGGCATTTTCAAGCGCATGAACGTCGCCCCTCAGGGTTTGATAATAGACCGTCAGATTCTCAACAGTTAAACTCATCTCTCACATCTCCCTGAGTTTGGGATTGAAGACTTCGTCCAGACCCACGTTCATCGTGTAGAGCGCCCCTACGATGGCGGTAATTGCCAGACCTGGCGGAATGAACCACCACCACATGCCGAACTGGAGCGCACCCCACATCATCGCGTACTGCATGATCAACCCGAGGGAGATCGCGTTGGTGGGTCCCAGACCGATGAAATCGAGCGTCGCGGCGTTGAGGATGGACCCGCCGAAGAGTAGGATCAGGCTCATCACCAGGTAAGACATCATATTGGGGGCAATTTCGGTGAAGATGACCTTCGAAACCCGCATTCCGCTCATGCGCGCCAGATCCACAAAATCGCGGGTGCGCAGCGAGAACGTCTGCGCGCGAACCGCGCGCGCCACCCACGGCCACGAGGTAAGCCCAATGAGAACCGATTCGATCGGTATGCTGCGAACTTTGAGGTAAGCGGCAATGATGAGCAGCACCGCCATGGTGGGGATCACCAGAACGATATTGGTGAGCGAGTTTAGCAAATCGTCCACGATGCCGCCGCGATAACCTGCGGTGAAACCCACCAGCACGCCGATGAGCATACCGATACCGCCGCCCAGAATGCCGACGAGGAAGGTCGCCCGCAAACCATAGACAAACTGCGAGAAGACATCCTGCCCGAAAAATGTGGTTCCCATCCAGAATTTTGATGAAGGCGGTACGGCTCCGGTCGGGTTGACATAATCAAAGGGATCGTATTTCGCCAGAACCGGCGCCAAAATCGCCAGGATGACAAAGAGCAGAATGATCACCAGTCCAATTTGCAATTTTCGATTGCGGAAGGCGAAGTATAAAAACTCGTTCTTCTTCTTTTCGGTCTTCATGCTGCCTCCCCTACCATACCGCGGCGGGTTCTGGGATCCATGAGGACGTAAGCAATGTCAATGATAAAGTTCGCCAGCAGCACCCCGATGATGATGAAGAGAAAACATCCCTGAATGAGGAAATAATCCTGATTTTGAATGGCTGCCAGAAGCAGGTACCCGATGCCCGGATAAGAGAACACCACCTCCGTAACCAGGGCGCCCGCGACAATGGCGCCCAGCTGCAGCGCCAGACCGGTCACCTGGGGCAAAATGGCATTTCCAAAGGCGTATCTTCTTACCAGTTTGCGGGGAGCTCCGAGCGCCTGAAGATAATGCGAATAATCTGCTTCGAGTTCGTAAATGATCATATTGCGCATCCCGATCGCCCACCCGCCGAACATGACCAGGAAGAGGGATGCGAACGGCAGGAACCAGTGTTGAAGGACGCTGCCGATAAACGCGAACGACCATCTGGGGGTCAGTGAAAAGCTGTAAGCGCCTGCAATGGGGAAAATCCCCAGCACAATACCAAAGAACCAGGCGAGCAAAATGCCCAGCCACATATACGGTGTTGCTGAAAGAATATAGCCAATGGGGGAAACGGTATTATCCAGCCATTTGGAGCGGGCCGCAACAGCGCCAAACTTATTCCCTGCGAACCAGCTCAACAAAATTGCCGGAACCAAAAGAGCAACATCAAATGGAATTGCGCCTGCCAATACTTTGGTTACGGGCTTGGGGAATAAATAAACGCTTGTGCCCAGATCGCCGCGGAAAAGATTACCCCAAAAATTAAGGTACTGCTGCCAGACGGGTAAATCCAGACCGAAGACATGGGTATAGTAATCGTGCATCACTTCATAAGCGTTCGAATTGATCGAAGCACGCGACAGCATATTGGTGATGGGATCGCCAGGCATAAAGCGTGGAATCAACCAATCGATGGTCACCGCGAGGAAAAAGGTGATCAGATAAATGAGGATCTTTCTCCCAAAGTACTTTTTCATGCAGCCTCCTCAAGGGAAGATAACCGGAGGGTACCGCCCCTCCCACCTGTATGGGAGGGGCGGTAGAAGAAGAATGCGTTATTGCTGGGTAACAGGTTTCAGGTTGATGAGGGTATTCAAACCGCCCAACTGCCAGTATCCAGACCAGGTGGTCGGCAGGGTGTGAGTTTCCGCTTTCTCGCCTGGCCAGTTGGTCCAGGTCGAGGTGCTGTACTGCGCCCACAGACCGTTGTACCACAGCGGAATGACGGGCATTTCAGTCAACATGAGTTCCTGAATCTTGGCGCAAGCTTCTTTCATCCCGGCTTCGTCAGAAGACGGCACCTTGGCGAGCGCATCCACCAGGTCGAACATTTCCTGGCTGTCGTAGTGACCAAAGTTACCATTCTGCATCTGTTCCATGATGGGGTGTTTGAAGAGCAGGTTGTAGAGGGTCCACGGTGTATTGCTCATGGTCGCCCAGTTGTTGAGGGTCATATCGAAGGTGGCACTTTGGATGGCAGTGTTCCACGCACCGTAATCGGGGGTAGCGGCTTTGATGTTGATGCCAGCAGCCTGAGCGCTGGTGGCAATGATATCAATGGCAGCCATCCAATCGGTCCATCCGCTCGGGCAGGTCACTTCGAGGGCGATCTTGGAGCCATCGGGGGCTTCGACAAAGCCGTCACCATCCACGTCCTTGTATCCGGCATCGGCGAGCATTGTCTTGGCTTTTTCAGTGTCGAAGGAATAACCCAATTTCGCCATCACATCCGGGTCACTGAACTTGTTCAGGTTGGGCAGCAAACCAGAGGGGTCAGCAGCCTTGACCAGTTGAGCATAAGCCACATTGACGATGGAAGGAACATCAATGGCGAAGGCGAGCGCGCGGCGGAATTTCGCATCGTCCATCGGTTTCTTGGTCGTGTTCAGGAAGAGCACCGCGGTGTTGGCAGAGAACATGTACGGAGGTTCAGTGTAATAGGTGCTCACGTAGCCCTTGTTCGCCAGTTCAGCCACACCGGGCAGGAAGTTGTTGCTCAGATCCAGCTCGCCCTTCAACACCATACCGAGGGCAATGTTGTTGCTGGAGGTGCGGATATCGACGATGTATTTGGGGGCGGGCACGCCGAACACATCATTGCCCCACCATTTTTCGTTGCGGACCCAGATGTTGCGGTCTTCTGCATTGGAGAGATACATATAGGCGCCGGAGCCGATGGGTTTTTCATTCGCGCCGGTGGTGATCTGTTCCTCGGTCATGGTTTCCCAGATGTGCTTGGGCACGATCGGAACGTTATAGAGATAGTTTTCAAATTCCTGATACAGCGGATCTTTGAACGTGAATTGAACGTGGGTCGCATCGGGAGCGTTCACCGCGGTCAGGTAGGTCCAGATGGGGGAGAACCAGAGGGCGGCATACTTCTGACCCAATTCAAACGTGAATTTCACGTCTTCTGCCGTCAGAGGTTGACCATCACTCCAGGTCAGACCATCGCGCAGGGTCACGTCAAAGGTATTGCCATCCGTCCAGGAGCCTTCTTTGGCAAGCCAGGGAACCAGCTGCCCGGACTGAGGATCGTAGGAATAGAGGAACTCATAAACGAAACCGATGGTGCCGGTGGTGTTCGCCAGGCTGCCAGGCTGGAAAGGATTCCAGGTGGAAGCAGGACCCCACGCCGCACCGCTGACATAGATCGTTTCGTTGCGGGGGAATTCCGTGGGAACATTCTCTGCGGCAGGCGCTTCGGTCGCAGCGGGTGCTTCGGTAGCGGCGGACGCTTCCGTGGCTGCGGGAGCTTCGGTTGCAGCCGGAGCCTGAGTTGCGGCGGACTGGCAGGCGGTTAACACCATGCTCAGAACCACCAAAACAGAAAGAACCAATGTCAGACGCTTCATTTCCTATCTCCTTATCAGATTTTGGTTGATCGACACACAAAGGATCAAACGAGTTACCGCGACAGAGTCAAATCGTTCACCTCCTTGAATCAACAGAGAGTGGAGAAATATCACAGCTACAGATTGAGAGCGCTCCCAATCCGAGGGAAAATTTTTTGTCGATAGCAAGGTTCAATCGCCTGCGTTTCTATTTGCGCAGAGAAGCTCCGCAGGAAGATCGAATGACCAGTTGTGTATCCATGATCACGCGACGGGCGGGCTGAGTGCCGTTCTCAATGAGATCAAGCAGCATATCCACCGCCTTGGCGCCCATTTGAAGGACCGGCTGGCGGATGGTCGTTAACTGCACATCTGAAATACTCGCCATGGGAAGATCGTCGAAACCAACAAAGGCAATGTCTTCAGGAACGCGCAAACCGGCTTCACGAACAGCGCGGATGGCGCCGATCGCCATGATATCCGAAGCGGCAAAAACGGCGTCCGTGTGGGCTGCCAGCAGTTTTCGCATGGCATAGTACCCACCCTCTTCAGAAAAGTCGCCGACCACCGCCAACGCTTCATCCACCTCGCGATCATGCTGGATCAGCGCGTCCACATATCCCTTCTTGCGATCCAACCCCACCGTGCTGAGCTCGGGACCGGTGATCGTTCCAATGCGGTTGTACCCGAGCTGGATCAGATGATTGACCGCAGATTTGGCGGCATTCACATTGTCAATATCGATATAGCTGACATTTTCGGAATGGAAGGGACGCCCAATGACAACCAGTGGAATATTGGAATCGATCAAACGGCGCGTGAGCTGCTGATCGCCATGATGCCCAGCCTGAATCAAGACCCCATCCAGCAAACCTTTGCGCGCAATGCGTGGGAACACCTTATCTTCATCTTCCTTGGTATCCACGAGGAAAAGCGCCAGGGTATAGTTCGTCTGGTTGCAAGCCTGAGCCACGCCTTTGGTCAAATGCGGAAAAAAGGGATCGGTAAAGAAGGAAATGACGCTGTGCGGGAGAACCAATCCCATGGTCCAGGAACGTTGCGAAGCCAGTGTTCGCGCAGCGGCGTTGGGATGATAGCCCGTCGACTGGATGACTTCCAGGACGCGTTTGCGGACCTTTTCGCTCACGTTTGGATTCTCATTGACCACACGTGAAACCGTGGAGCGAGAGACCCCCGCCTGCTTGGCAATATCTTCCAACGTCAGATCAGACAATTGACTTCTCCGCCTTAATTGGTTGCGCTCCCACAAACTCGCCCAGAATTACCCCATAAATGAACGGATATTTACCAGTTTTTTGCTTTTCTAACACAAATATGGTATGATTTTGGGAGCGCTCTCTTATATTTAGATTATAATTGTTTTTGCGCAAGAGTCAACTACCAATTCGATTTTTAAGGTTCGCAGTTTTAAACCGTATCCAATCCTTATTGACGGCTTGCCCTTTTCTTCTTTTTCAGGAGGTTTGCCATGAGTTCTTCCGCCCTTCCGAACATTCCCTGGGAAGACCGCCCGGC
>JBDKTF010000196.1:0-2638 GCA_039680295.1 Anaerolineaceae bacterium | reverse complement strand
TATAAAAAGAGCAAGAAATAAACCTGGCCAGGTGATTGCGTAGGCAATGATGAAGAATGCCAGCACTTGATGACGTTTGATCCATCCGACGATATGGCTCATCTTTCACTCCTTATCAATCGGGTCAGAATTTATTCTTAATCCACGATTCCATTTAAGAACAAACGTTGTGCAACAGAATGCGCTTGATCATCTTATGAATTGATCGCTGCTGCCGGAATCTGAAGATACATTATCCTTCGATCTTTCAAACTCAAGCGATTGGTTTCAAGGTCAGACCATACAGCACGCCGAGGATCAGCATCTCGCCCAGACCGGTGATGAGGGTGTACAGAAGGGTCTTCACCGGGATGTTGAACATCATCCACTGGGATGCTGCGGACATGAGCACGCGGAAAAACCACGCCAGGATTGCGAAACTGATCCCTTTAACCCACCCAACCCCGCCAGGCAGGTTGGGATAGAGCAGCAGAAACACTCCCGCCATGGCAAATCCATACACAAGGTCAATGGCGATGCCAGCCAGCGGATTGAGACTTGTTTTGGCGATGGGTTGATAAACCGCGTACAGCTTTCGGGCAAGCGGATTGGCGTTGAGCAATGCGTCGAGGATGCCGAACAGAATGCCGCTGACGACGCTGACGATCAGATAGGGGATCATCGGTTTTCCCTCCCACAAAATCACTGAACGGATGAACCGACATTTCTTATTGGAGCGACGCAGTCACCTTCTCATAATGCTCCTGATGATGATCGTACGAAGCCACCAGAACGAACGCCGGGGAGTAGCCGTTCAACCACGTGAATTTTTCTGCATCCAGCAGGTCTTTTTCTGCGATGCGCTCGCTGATGTCCAGAAGGAGCAGATACCCTTCCTTCCACATTCTGAATACGTCTGACCACGGTTTTCCATGCAGATGATCATAAAACCAGGCGTTGGTCTGATCCGCGTTTTCTTCCCAATCACCCGGCAGCTCTGCCAGCCATACGGGAAATTCGGGCTCCCGGTTGGATGCGGCAGCGGTCATGCGGGCAATCGAAATCTGCTGCCAGCCCCAACAATGGGCGAGCACATCCTGAATGGACCAACCGGCATCATAGCGCGGGGACGTGATTTGCTTCCCGCTCAAACTCGCCAGCAGTTCTTCCCAATCGGTAAGCTGCTCACGCATCGCCGCGAGGATATGCGCTTTCATGTTCATGGCGGGTCTCCGATCACTGCAACCCACGGATGCTGATACATAGATTATACGGTTTTTTTGCCCGGTTCTCCATGCGCTGTTCATCATGGGAGGGTATTCAACGGATCTTCAACCGCACGTACACCGGGTCTGAATCAGCAAAAAGCACCCTCCGTTTCCGAAGGGTGCTTCATGTTTGCTTTATTTACTTTATCTGGTGATCACCGGAAAATGATTGATAGATAGGTGTAATAAGGGGTATTGGTGAGCTCAAAAGTGAGGGGTGTTTGTACACCTGCCGCGCTGGCGGTGACGCTGTAGGGACCACCATTTATGCCGTTGGCTGACACACTTTGAGCGACCACTCCGCTGACAATTGTGGCAGAGTTGACCGCCGGGTTGGTGCTTGCGCCCGAAGCTGGCGCGGTGAAAGTCACCAGACCGCCGTCCACCGGTTCGTTTGCATTGATCGCCGTGATCGTCAAGCCGAGCGGCTGCGCAAATGCGCTGTTGATGAGCGTGCTTTGCGGTGAGCCGGTCGGGCTGCCGAAGGTGAATCCTTGTGACTCGAAGGCGCCAATGTCGCAGTGCGTTCCCTGCGAGCGTACCACGCCGCGTTGGTCGAGGTTATTCATCGGCGCGGCGGCGCAGACGGCATCGTCACCTGCATCGATGGCTGCCGAGCCGGGCAGGAGCGGAAGGGTCTGCGTGGATCCGCCATAATTCCCAAGCGCGCCAAGCAGGATCGAGGATGAAGCGGGAACCCCACAGGTGCCATCGCTCGACAGGTTGTTCGAGCCGCCCAGGCTGGCACTGCAGTTGCCGCCGCGGGGACTATTGGCGATGATATTGTTCGATGCCGATATTGTCGGATCCCACCAGAGATCAATCGCACCGGCGCCGCGGTCGGCAGCGTTCCCAGAGAAGGTGTTATTCGTCAGTGTCAGCGAACCGCCGAACTGAATGATGGCGCCACCATAACCGTTTACGATTGAGTTATTGACGAAGGTGCTGTTTCTAACGGTCAAATTGCCGTAGAAGGAGTCGATGGCGCCGCCTTGCCAGTTGTCTACGTTCCCGGTGAAGGTGCTGTTGGCTACCATTACCGCGCCCCAATAAATGGCGATGGCGCCGCCGCCATCAGTGGATGAATTATTGGACAGGGTGGAGTTGGTCACGATAGCCGTGGTGCCCGATTGCACATTGATCGCACCGCCGCATTTCCAGTTATCGCCCATGCAATTCGTGTATCCTGCGCTGCCATTGGTCAGGGTGAGGTGATCGAATGTGGGGCTTCCAGCGGAAACGTTAAAGATGCGGGTAGTGTGGGTGCCGCTGACGACGACGTTGTGCCCTGCGCCAGTGATCGTCACGCTTTTGTCAATTATTATTTCGGTGGCGAGGAGAATGGTGTAATCACCATTGAAGGTGATGGTATCTCCGTTGACTGCGCTCGC
>JBDKTF010000065.1:0-3075 GCA_039680295.1 Anaerolineaceae bacterium | reverse complement strand
GCGGCGGCATAGGGGCTGCGCGGCTCGAAGGGTGTCGATTCGTTTTGCGGAGGGTTGGCGCTGCCAAACATTTCACTGGTTGAAGCCTGATAAAAACGCGCCTGTGATCCGCTCTTGCGCATGGCATCCAGAATGCGGATGGTGCCCAGACCGGTCACATCACCGGTGTATACGGGCATGTCAAAACTCACGCGCACATGGCTCTGCGCTGCCAGATGATAGATTTCTTCCGGACGAACGTTGTAAATCACGTCCAACAGCGACTCTGGCGTTGCGACATCGCCGTAATGCAGATAGAGATGTACCTTCTCGCCGTTGCCGTGCGGATCGTGGTAGATATGGTCGATGCGCCGGGTGTTAAACGTGCTCGCGCGGCGAATCAACCCATGGACCTCGTAGCCTTTATTCAGCAGAAATTCCGCCAGATACGAGCCATCCTGACCGGTAATACCGGTGATAAGTGCTTTTTTCAAAAGGACCTCCCAGAAAATTCAATCTGATTCCGGAACACAAGACCCGGCTACCCCGGTTTCATTGTGCGGGGTGATGGATACCGCCCGCATCCATTCTGAAGACAGCAGTTGGCATAACAGGTCGATCGGTGGTTCGCAGAAATTCAAACACTGCAAGTATAACCACTCCGAAACAGCCTGTCAAATCATCCCTCGGCGCCCAGCATCTGACGCAAACGACCCACCTGAGTCAAAATCTGCGCTTCATCCCGGTTATATTCCAGCGTTACAGCGCGAGGCTGGCAGCGCGCCAACGACCATTCCAACAATTCGTAATCTTCTTCCTGAAGTGCCTCGTGGGCATCCCACAGACGCGCGCCGTTCCATTCCGGGTGATTGACGTGAATCTGCCCCACACGCTCGAGCGGAAGCAGCAGCAGATATTCCCGCACCGGCAGATCCAACGCAGCGGCGCTGATTTGTGCATGCGCCAGATCAAGCAGCAGCCCGACACTGGCAGTGTTCACCACCCGGCGAATAAATTCCGGCTGGCAAATCGTCTCATACGCGCCGCCGGGATTGTAATCCATGTTCTCCACCAGAATCGGTACGGGCAAAAGGTCTATCAGCCCGGTGAGCGTACGAAGAGTGCGTTCAAAAATTTGCTCCGGCGCAAGTACCGGGCTGGTTCCGACCATGCAGGTATCCAAGAAATCAACCGTCTCGCTGCTGAAACCCAGATGCAGGCTGTACCAGGGCGAACGCGCCAATGCCAGCCGCGATTGCGTCAGGCAGGCGCAATCACGATGTTTCAAACCGTCGGGGTGTACCAGCGACCATTGGTAAAGCGCGTTATGCAGCAGCATGGGCGCATCGGGGTAAACCCGGCGCGCATCCTCCAGATACGGTCCGTGCACTTCAAGATAATCCAGATGCAGCGCATTCTGCGTCTTCAACCTGCGCACAGCCGGACAATCGGTCATTCCCAGTTGAATCATCGGCGTTGTTCTCCAGAATCAATGATAACATAATGAAGAAATCCTGGCAGCAAGGCGTTAACCAGATCATACGGCAATCGAATTATCTGAAATCTGGTAAAATTCCATGAGTGGCGTACATTTGCGCCCCAAGAGGACCTGTGAGAAGCCGAAGCTCGTTTTCCCTGATGCGCTGGTTGGCGGTATTTTTTCTGCTCAGCGCCGTGATTCTGACCACCATACAACTGATTGGCTACAGCCGTGAGCGCGCCAATTTTCCCGCCGGACAGACCATTGCCAACGTTCCTGTTGGCGGGCTGGACCGTCAGGCGGCTGCCCAGCGCCTGCTGCAGGTTTTTTCCACACCCATCGAAGTGCATTATAACGATGCGGTCATTCAAATCAAACCTTCCAATTTTGGCTTCAGTTTGAATATTGAAAGCATGTTGTCGGCAGCGGACCAACAGCGTTCCAACGAACCCTTCTGGTCCGGCTTTTGGAACACTCTGTGGAACCGCACCGTTACACCGTCCAACGTACCCTTACTGGCAAGTTATTCTGAAGAACGTCTGCGCACCTATTTGCAGGATGAGATCGCCGCTCGCTATGACCGCGATCCATCCCCCGCCATTCCCGTCGCCGGCAGCACCTCGTTCCAGGGAGGAGAATCGGGCACCCAGCTGGATATTGACCGCGCCGTGCAGTTGATTGATGATGCGCTGCGCTCACCCACCAGCCGTGTGATCAATTTATCCTACCAGAAGACCAATCCGCCCCGTCCATCCCTTCAGAACCTGCAAATATTGCTGGAACAGGTGATGGATTCTGCCAGTTTCACCGGGCTTGCCGAAATGGATATCATCGACCTGGGAAGCGACCAGGAACTGCATTTCGCTTACCAGCAGGGACAAAATCCACCGGTAAACATCGCCTTCACCGCCGCCAGCACCATCAAGATTCCCATCATGGTGTCGACCTTCCGGCATACCAATGAACCAACCCCCACCAACATTAAGGACCTTTTGACAGCCATGATCACCGAATCACAGAATCCTCCGGCTGACGATTTGATGAACACGGCAATCGGGGGCGCCCGCGGTCCGCTGGTGGTCAGCGAGGACATGGATTCGCTGGGTCTGGAAAATACTTTTCTGGCAGGCTTCTTTTACGACGGCGCGCCGCAGTTGCGGGTATTCCAAACCCCTGCCAATACCCGCACCGATATCAACACCTCTCCCGATCCGTATAACCAGACCACCGCGGCAGACATGGCGTATTTGCTGGAAGACATCTATCACTGCGCTCAGAACGGCAACGGGACGCTGCCCGCTGCATGGGGTACCGAAATTTCACAATCGGAATGTCAGCAAATGATCACCCTGCTCAAAGGCAACAACATCCCCGTTTTGCTTCAGGCAGGGCTGCCGGAAGGCACCGCCATCGCTCACAAACACGGCTGGACATCGGAAGCCAGCGGAGTGATCCGCACCATGGGCGATTCAGGCATCATCTTCAGCCCCGGCGGTGATTACATCTTCACCATTTACCTGCACGATGACGTTCAACTGGTTTTCGATCCCATCAACCAGATGGTGGCGCTCATGTCGCAGGCAGTGTACAACTTCTTCAATCAATAATCCATGGAA
>JBDKTF010000223.1:0-8569 GCA_039680295.1 Anaerolineaceae bacterium | reverse complement strand
GTGGCTGGAGCGGCGATTTCTTCAGGAATGCTTGCCCTGGCGCGCCTGACGCCTGAACTCAGCCTGCTCGATAAATACCACAATAAATTTATTGCTGGCTACCTAAACCTGGAATCCATTCTTCACGCAATGACGAATGTTGATTACCCAGTGTTTAAAAAATTGGTCGGTATCCGCTCCACGCTGGGCACCTGGGAAACCAGCCTATTCGTTGGCGCCACCGGTCTGATTTTCCTTGTCCTCTTCGGGTTATTCATTCCCTGGGTATCCAAACCATCCCAAAATAAGTACATCACCCTTTATCTGCCCATTCTTGGCATGATCGTTCTTTCGATGAATCAGGTGTATAAAGCACTCCGCACCATTCTGGCAATTCCACCCCTCACCGGAGAACGGGTTGCCACCCGATTTATCAGCGTAGCCTTTGTGTTTTTGCTATTTCTGGCAGCAAACGAGTTTCAACATTGGTTGGATAGGAAGAAACCTACCATACTTGTTACCGGCGCCGTCATGGCACTGATCCTGCTTGAATCGTACGAACTCTTCACCAATGCGCGTCAATGGCGGGTGCTTGCCGCTTCGTGGTATTTCCCGTACACGCCGTTCCATGAATATATCTGGACGCTGGCTAATCAATACACCGAGGCGTCTTATCTGAACCTGGTCATCATTGGCGCCATTGGCACTTTGCTGACTGCTGTTTTTCTCAGTGTTATGGCGTGGCGTGAAAGATACGCCGAACAGCCACGATTGGCGCCCAACGGACCCTCAACGGTTCGTCCGCAACCGGTATTCAACCCAATCAATTTCTTCATCAGTCATGTTCCCTTCAATAAGGCATCAAAACCGATCATGAAATCATAACGGTTATATTTCGAAGCGATAAATCGGTGCGGTTGCTTGAAAAGGCGACCGCACCGATTGTTTTTCGGTTCTCCACCGTGCTGCGACCTCTCTCACTTCTTTCTCCTTTTGTCCCCGCCAGAGATGAGAACAAATGTGGTAAAATTATCCTCTATATGGAAACACAACCGACAAATACCGCACCTGTTCCACCCAAATTGATCCAATCGTTGATTGGCGGGTTTAATGCCGTCGCCAATCATATCTGGTTGATCCTCTTCCCGGTTGCGCTCGATCTGTATCTCTGGCTTGGACCCCACCTGAATCTCAACGTCATCTTCCAACCGATTCTTTCTCAATTCACGCTGCTGCAGAACTCGGCGCAGGGTTCACAGATGGAAGAAATGCTCCAGAGCGCCCAACAGGTCTATAACCTTTTATCCAGTCGGCTCAATTTGATGGCAGCGCTGCGCACCCTGCCGGTGGGTGTGCCCAGCCTCATGGCAGGGAGTCTCCCGCTGGAAACCCCTTACGGTATCGCCAGAATCATACAGGTATCTTCCTTTGGAGAGACCACGTTATGGTGGCTGGCATTGGCAACCCTGGGTATCGCGCTTGGAGCGATCTATTTCTACCTGGTTTCACGGGTCGCACTGAATGATGCAGCGCCTCAATCGCTAAAACGCATCTTCCAGGTGATCGGACAGGTCTTTATCCTCACCCTGGCATTCATCATCCTGGGGTTTGTGATTGCCATTCCGCTTCTGTTGATCACAAGCTTCCTGACGATCATCAGCATAGCGCTGGCACAGCTCTTTATCATTTTGCTCAGTCTGGCAGTGATCTGGGTGGTGGTTCCTCTGTTTTTTGCCCCCCACGGTATTTTTGTCAACCGGCAGCAAGCCATGCCTTCCATGGTGACCAGTGCGCGCCTGGTTCGCTATATTCTTCCGGGCATTGGCGGTTTTCTGATTGCCGCATTGATCCTCTCGCAGGGATTGGATTCGCTCTGGCGCGTTCCCCCGGCGACATCCTGGCTCACGCTGATCGGCATCTTTGGACATGCCTTCATCAGCACCGGTCTGGTTTCCGCCAGCTTTATTTATTATCGTGATGGTCTTCATTTTGTGCAGGAACTCTTGCAACAGCAGAAAACCACCGTCACCACCCTGTCGTAATTTTCCCCGCCATGGGCGGTTTTACAGACAACATGGAGGTACCCAATGGCAGATAACACCAATCAATCTTACGGCGCAAAAGATATTCAGGTTCTCGAAGGACTGGAAGCAGTTCGCCGCCGCCCCGGCATGTACGTGGGCGGCACCGATCTGAAAGCCCTGCACCATCTTGTATATGAGGTGGTGGACAACTCCATCGATGAAGCGCTGAACAGCATCTGCGACCATATCACCGTAACCATCCACCCCGACAGCAGCGTCACCGTTCAGGATAATGGACGCGGTATTCCGGTGGATATGCACCCCGAAAAGAAGAAGTCTGCCCTCGAAGTCGTGATGACCATCCTCCACGCCGGCGGGAAATTTGGCGGTGGTGGTTACAAGGTTTCTGGCGGTTTGCACGGCGTGGGTGTTTCTGCAGTGAACGCCCTGTCTGAGTGGTGCGAGGTGGAAGTATATCGGGATGGACAGGTGTATTTCCAGCGCTATGAGCGCGGTATCCCCGTGGAGCCGGTCAAACCGATCCGCAAATCCAAACCCGACGAGCACGGCACCAGAACCACCTTCCGCTACGACCCCACCATTTTCAAAGGGGATCTCGATTTTCGCTTCGATACCCTTGTGACCCGCTTCCGCGAAATGGCTTTCGTCACCCGCGGCGTTACCATCGTGCTGATGGACGAACGCGCCGACCGTGAAATGTCCTTCCACTTCGAAGGCGGCATCTCATCCTTTGTCCGCTACCTGAACCGCAACCGCGAGGTGCTGCATCCCGTGGTGACCATGGAAAAGGAAATCGAGGGCATCAATATCGAAGTTGCCATCCAGTATACAGATGCCTACTCAGAATCGGTCTATTCATTCGCCAACACCATCAACACCGTGGATGGCGGCACGCATATGACCGGTTTACGCACCGCCACCACGCGCGTGATTAACGATTACGCCCGCAAAGCAGGTCTTCTCAAAGACGCCGATAGCAATTTTTCCGGCGACGACACTCGCGAAGGCATGACCGCGATTGTCAGCATCAAGCACCCTGATCCTCAATTCGAAAGCCAGACCAAAGTCAAATTGATGAATCCTGAGGTGCAGACCTACGTGCAGCAGGTGGTGGGTGAAGGTTTTGCCCGCTTCCTTGAAGAAAATCCTGCCGCGGGGAAAACCATCGTCTCCAAATGCCTCACCTCCTCCCGCGCCCGCGACGCTGCCCGAAAAGCCCGCGACCTGGTCATCCGCAAATCTGCACTCGAAAGCATGACCCTTCCCGGTAAGCTGGCAGACTGCTCTGAACGCGATTCGACCAAAACTGAAATGTATATCGTCGAAGGTGACTCCGCAGGTGGTTCCGCCAAACAGGGTCGCGACCGTCACTTCCAGGCGATTCTGCCCTTGCGCGGTAAGATCCTCAACACCGAGCGCGCCCGTCTGGATAAGACGCTGGGCAACAACGAAATTAAAGCCATGATTTCTGCGCTTGGAACCGGCATTGGCGATAATTTCGATCTTTCCGGTTTGCGCTATGGACGCATCATCATCATGACCGATGCTGATGTCGACGGCAGCCACATTCGCACGCTGCTGCTCACCTTCTTCTTCCGCTATATGCAGCCGTTGATCGAAGATGGGCACGTCTACATTGCCCAGCCGCCGCTCTATCGCATTGCCTATAAAAACAATATCCAGTATGCTTACACCGACGCCGATAAGGACCGAATGTTAAAAGAACTGGGCGCCGGTGCCGAAAAAGCGAACCTCCAGCGTTACAAAGGTCTGGGCGAAATGAATCCCCAGCAGCTTTGGGAAACCACCATGGACCCCGATAAACGCACGTTGCTGGTGGTCACCATCGAAGACGCCGCTGAAGCCGACCGCACTTTTGACATGCTCATGGGCGAAGCCGTGCCTCCCCGCACCCGCTTTATCACCACCCACGCCAAGGACGTGAAGAACCTGGATATCTAATCCGCTCTCTTTCGTGACAGATTTGTCGTCGCGTATGATATGCACAATATCATAAGGTACACCGAAAGCGCGCCAGTTAATTGTGTCGAAACAATGAAACCCATGTGCATTCCGTGTACCTTATTGATTTAATCTGGCATCGTGAATCATCCAGATAGGAAAACACGTTCATGAACGCTCGAATTTCAACCTCCGTTCTGGTGGCACTGATTCTTACGTTGACCCTCTCTGCCTGTGCGCCTGCCGCGGCTTCCACCGACCGCTGCGATACCGCCGCCCCGCTCGCCTTCGACACCGATGCCGCGCGTACCGCCCCCGCGCTGAACTGTTTTGCAGGTTGCATTCTCATGTCCGTCGGCGACCTGGGGAGAAGCGGCGCCAATTCGCTTTCGGATTCCCTCCAGCCCACGGATACGTTCTGCGCTCTTCCCGTCTCGCCCGAAATTTCGACCCTTATACAACAGGTCGACGAGAAACATGCGCAGAAAGACGATGCCGGTGCGCTCGATCTGCTGCGCGGCGCTGCCTCTGCCCCGGATGCAACCACCGCGCAAATCTCCCGCGACGCCCTGGCGCTGGCGGGCGCCGCAGAATCGGTCGGCGGCAATCCCCAGATCTGGATCGATCCTGCCGCAGCCCGTTACCAGGAAGACTTCCCTGCCGCGGTTTCCACCGCCGATCTCAACGGCAGCCTTCGCATGGCGCAGGAAGCAGCCCTGCTGGGATTGACAACCGAACAAAATCAGGCGCTCGCCCGCGCCCGCCAACTTTCTGCGTCCGAAATGACCACCGCCGTTCAGGATTTTCTCGCATGCGGCGCCAATCAGACAACCCTTGAAGGCGCGCTGCGTCAGGTTCAGGTGGCTGCCCTCCTGGGTGTGGATGCCGAAACACGCTCCACGGCAGAAACGACCATCAAGCCCCAGGTTGAAACGGTCGTCAAACGCCTGATGAATTCAAAAGCGCAGGCGTGCCAGTTGACCGGCAGCTTCAATGTCATTTATGCCAAGGTCGTATCACCACAGGGTACACCGATCCAGGTGCAGGTGACCATTCCCTTCACCGCTGATCTTACTCAAACTCCCTATACCCTCCACGGCGAAGGGCAGTTGAATGGGCAAAATTCGCTCGCCCTCAGCAAAGAAGTCGCTCTGGTGAACGCCGTGGATATGACTGTCGTCTTCGATGGCGTCTACCATCCATCCAACACGGACACGCCTATTCATCTTCAGTTCGTGATCCGCGGAAACGATAATTCCAACCTGCTGGGTCAATCCAACGCGGTCTCACAATTGGAACTTCCTCCCAACTGGACGGACGTCACCTATGATCTGAACTTCCCCCTGCAAGACGGCGCTTTGCTCACTGCGGGGAAGAGCTGGGGTGACACGCATGAATGGACGTTTGTCCTGCATCTCACCGCGCAGCCAACGCCTTAATCACCAGCCATATAAATGGTATATAATGAATTGACTGATCCGCCCGGATCAATCTGAATCCCCCTTGAACGATACGGGGACCGCCGCCCCTTCAAAGGAGGAGGAACCATGCAACATCGAAGGATCGCATTTATACTGGTTTTGATCCTTGCTCTTGCACTGCCGGGAACCGTGCATGCGGCTGGTGACTACCAGGCACAATCCTATAACGTGGACATTCAGATCGAATCTGACAATGTCCTTTTGATCACCGAAACCATCGCCTTTCAATTTCAGGGTGGATCTTTCAGCTATGTCTTTCGGGAAATTTCACGCACCGGACTGGACCAGATAGAATTCGTCGGCGCCAGTATCGATGGTGTTGCCTTGCCTTCCGGTTCAAACGCCGGGCAGGTTGAAACCGCCGAAAAGGATAATTCACTGCGTGTTACCTGGCACTTTTCTCCCATCCAGGACAGCACGCATGTATTTCAAATGAAATACCGTGTTTTGGGTGCGGTCCGTCAGAATCCGGATGGCGACCTGCTTTTATGGCGCGCCATTCCCGAAAGCCACGACTATCCCATTCAAACCAGCCAGGTTACCCTCCGCTATCCCGAGAATCTGTCTCCCGTCAGCGCCTCCCTGTCTTCCAAAATTAATACGACAGTGGAAACCGCGCCGGGGAATACGCTTTTCACCGCTTCAAATATCCCCACCGATTCTGAATGGGTGATCCGGGCTACGTTCCCCAACGGCAGTCTGATTGCAGAACCTCCGCGATGGCAGTCCAGCCAGACCATGTTTGACAATCACTTTGAAACAGCCATGCCGTTGGCGATAACCATCGGGATCGGATCATTATTGATTGGTCTATGCGCAGTGCTGCTGACATCCATGCAGCGCCGCCGCGAAAAAACCGACTTCGTCGAGGTGGAAGTCGGCGCGCCCCCTTCAGACCTGCCCCCGGCGTTGGTCGGTTCCCTTTTCCGGGCATCCGCCGAACCTGCCTGGCAGCAGGTTTCTGCCACCCTGTTCGCACTGGCAGAGCGGCAGTTGATCACCTTCGAACCGCTGGAGAAAAACCGCTGGGCATCACAAGACTTTTTGATTCGATTGGTCTCGCCCCTGCCCTCCCTTCCACCGGAACAGGCAGTTCTCGTTCATCATCTCTTCACCCACAAAGGTGTTCCAGTTACAGAAATTAAGACCAGCCAGCTTAATAACATCTTTTCCGGTGGCTGGAGAGATTTCACCCAGGTTGTTCAAAAGGAACTGATCAAACGCGATTTGATCGATCCAGCGCGCGTTTCCACGCACCGCCGGTGGGTCAACACCTCGCTCCTCTGGGCACTCATCAGCGGCTTGCTGTTCATTGTTGCTCTGGTGAGCAGTGGCATATCATCGGGTAGTCAGGAATGGCAGGTATTCACCATTTCCTTGATCATCATGGGATTCAGCGTCGGACAATTTCTCTCCGCGTTGTTATCCATCATCGTCAGTTCAAATTACACGGTTCTATCGACCAGGGGATTGGAATCCGTTGTTCGCTGGAAAGGATTCCGTCAAACGCTGGAAGCCGCCTGCCGTGGACAAAAATCCGGCTATATTCCCGATATGTTTGCCGCCTACCTTCCTTATGCCATCACCCTGGGCATCGGACGGGATTGGATGAGCGCATTCGAGCGCACCGGCAGCGGCATATTACCCACCTGGTTGGCGGTCAGTCCGACAGCCGCCATGGATGGGAGCGGTATGGAAATGTTGAGCGCACTGATGATTGTTTCGACTGCATCCACCTCCAGCGATTCCAGCGCGGTAGATGCAGGCGCCGGCGCCGCTTCCGGTGGTGGATCCAGCGGTGCCGGGTAAATTCAATTCGCCAGGTGTTTTTGAATGAATTGGCAGATGTTTGCCAGTTCTTGCGTGGCTTCCGGGAAGATGGGTGCCATCAACGGGTAGCAGTGCACCATCTTTTCCCCCACCCGGAGGGTCACATCCACGCCGGCATCTTTTGCTTTTGCCGCAAAACGCGTGGAATCGTCAAGCAGGGTCTCATAATCACCGATGGATATATACAGCGCTGGTAAACCGTGTAGATCGCCAAACAGCGGCGAAATCCACGGCAGCCGCGGTTCGTGATTACCCACATAGTATCGGCTGCAAACCTGCGCCATACCACGCGGTGAAAGGCAAACTTTTGCCTTCGTGCGATAAGATTCGCCGCTCATCGTCAGATCTGTCCATGGAGACATCGCGACCGCTGCCGCTGGCAGCGCGATGCCTTGATCGCGCAGCGCCAAAAGGGTTGCCAGGCACAATCCACCGCCTGCCGACTCACCCACGATGCAAATCTTCTCAGGGGATATTCCCTGCGCCAGCAGCCACCGATAGGCGCTGACCGCGTCATCGAGCGCTGCCGGATACGGATGTTCCGGCGCCAGACGGTGCTCAAAGAGCAGCATGCGCGTCTGGCTGCCCAATACTATTTTTGCCACCATGGAACGGTGATCTTTCAGCGAACCGCTGATGTATCCTCCGCCGATCATGTAAAGGATCACGCCGTCGTTTTCCACGCCGACCGGCGTAAGCCATTCAGCGGGCAGTCCAGCCGCATCTACAGGCGAAACATCCAATCCTTCCGGTTTTTCTGCCAGACGGCTGTTGCTTTTCTCACACATGGCGCGAAATTCCGGGATCGAAGTATTTTCATCCCATGCTTCCTGTTTTAATCGTCCCTGCAGCAGGTGACGATTTTTCATCATGATATACATGATTTGACTCTGAATACTGGTCATCTTTGCTTCCTCGATGATTCCTTAAATTTTGGAAAAGCGCCTAACCCTTCTTCGCCTTTTCCATATACTCACGCTTCCGGCGCTCGATCTCAGCGCGTCCATTGACGACAGCTTCTGCCGGATCAACACCGTTTACCGCGTCCTCGAAGACAGGGCTGGCAGGTCCGGGTACAGACACCTGATAAACTGATCCGTCCCGATTCCGGGTCAGGTAGCCGTTATCCACCAACCCGCGGCGCAGCGTTCCAAAATCCACCAATTCGAGTTTTCCACCCACTTCATCGATCCAAGCGGAAAGTTTCTGGTTGATTTCCTTTTCAGTATACGTCACGTCTGTTTTCAGGGTGAGCATCATACTTTTAAACAG
>JBDKTF010000266.1:0-1583 GCA_039680295.1 Anaerolineaceae bacterium | reverse complement strand
ACCTGGTACGCCGCCATGCGGCTGACCGTGCCGTACGGTTTGCCAATGCCGCTGCACGGGATGATCAGAACTTTCGAAGATGCGCTCATCCTTCTTTGACCTCATCTTCAGCGCTACGCTGGATATGTTCGAAATATGCCGCCGGATCCAGCATGTTTTTGCGGTCGGCTTCCCAATCTGCCGCCTCGATTTCGCACAGCCAGCCTTCTCCATACGGGTCCTGGTTGATGGTTTCAGGAGCAGTTTCCATCAGCGGGTTGATTCGAACGATCTTTCCCGCTGCCGGGCTGGTCAGCGAAAGATTCACCTTAATCGTCTCGACTTCCGCAATGCCATCGCCGATCTTCAGCAGCGTACCTTCCGGTTTGACCTCGGCAAAAGCCACATCTCCGCTGCGCTGCTGGGTGAAATCAGAAATGCCCACCCGTACCACGCTGCCGCAGACAAGCGCCCAGACGCCTTCGGCGGTATAGACACGGTCGGTTGCCACCTTGAAGGTAAATTTATCGACATGCAGTTCCATGAAATCGGTCATTTGATTATCCTTTCACATCGGCTTTGAGACCGCCGTAATCCTTTACCGCTTCGGGTCGTTTTCACTGAAGGAGAAACAAACTCAGTCCGTCAGGTCAATCGCATGCCCGCAGCATTCCTCCGCGCAGAGACCGCATTCGATGCACAATGCTTCATCGATCTCGATCCTGCTGCCCATTTTTTCTTTCTCGTCCCTGACATACGAAATGGCGTGGTTGGGACAGATTGGAATCACCTTGCAGATATTTCCCTGCGCAGGGCACTTGCGTTTGTTGATCACGGGTTTCATCGTTTTCTCCAATACGTATAAAAAGAAAATATGCGGTCCATTCTACAGGTAAAGACAACCCCGGTGTCTGCCAGGCTTGCATCCACCGGCAAATTTTCGTTATGACTGCTTCAGCCAACCGGCAATTTCCGCCGCCTCTGGAACGCGCCCGGCAGAAACGAGTTTTTCATTGACGACCAGACCCGGCGTGGCAAGGATCGGGTACTTATGAATCTCATCATAGGTGGTCACCTTCTCGATCACGGCTTCGATGCCAAGCGATTCCACCGCCTGACGGGCGTTGGCTTCCAGTCGTTTGCAATTATTGCAGCCGGGTCCAAGCACTTTGATATTCAACATATTTGCCTCCACAAAGTATTCAATCTTTTGAATGATATTGATCAAAAAAAGAGAACCCTCAATGACCACTGCATTGGGGGCACGAACAAACTCCTTTGGGAAGCAGCTGCACCGCCCCCGCTGCGGGCGCAACCATCTGCTCCACGGCGTCGAGAACCGCAAACACGCGCGGATCCGCCACCCGATAAAAAACATTCCAACCGTCGCGCCGATCCTGAATGAGACCCGCCTCGCGCAGCACCATCAACTGCTGCGAGATATACGCCTGCCGAAAACCCAGATAGGCTTCCATGGGGCAGACGCAGTGTTCGCCGTCGCGAAGAATGTTCAAAATCGCCAGACGCGCCGGGTGCGTCAGCACCTTCAGCAACTGCGCTTGCGGTTCATAGGGGTGAACGTCCATCAAAGGGTGATATGTCAT
>JBDKTF010000552.1:0-8480 GCA_039680295.1 Anaerolineaceae bacterium | reverse complement strand
CGCAGCGTATCCAGAAGCAGGGTGGGTTTTTCGATATTCATGGTAAGAATTGTATCGCTGAGGTGAGGGTTCGCCAAGACTAAAATTACAAAGCCCATCCGATCATTCTGGGTTTGACCAGGGGACCGATGATCGCCTGATAAAGATCTTGCGCAGAACATCCTTTGAGCAGATAAAAATCCGCCCCCGCTTCCATCGCCTCACGCTGGTAATTGATATAGATCGTCAGCGCGATCAATCGAATCTGTGGATATTCTTTCTTGATCTGGCGAATGGCTTGTATTCCATCCAGTCTGGGCATTTTAATGTCAACCAACATTACATCGGGCTGAATTTCTTGCGCCAGGTTTACCGCTTCAACCCCATCTCGGGCATCCTGGACCAATTCAATGCCTGGAAATGTACCTAAGAGCGCATGTAATCCCTTCCGTGAATTCGGACTGTCATCTGCAATCAACACACGTACATTTTGCTTCATAATCAGGCTTCTCGATGAGTTTTATTTCGACCTTTTAAAGATAAACGCTTTCGCCGGATTCTTCATCAACCAGATATCCGAAATTCCTTCCACAAAAAGACCGCTTCAGTAGCGGTCTTCCATAATTCTGTGGTGGTTTTCTATGTCAAATGTTGTAGGTCACTGGGTTGAAGAACCGGTGTCGTTCAAAGAGATAAATCCTTCCCGCAGCGCATATAAAGCTGCCTGGGTGCGGCTGGCAAGATGGAGCTTTGCCAGAATATTGCTGACGTGTGTGCGCACAGTCGCCTCGCTGACGACCAGTCGGTCAGCGATCTCACGATTGGAGTGTCCTTGCGCCAGCAGCTTTAATACATCCACTTCACGCTCCGTCAATGGATCCGTTGTCAGCGGGGCATCAGCGGGTTTTGCCAGCTCTTGCAGCACCTTCCGTGCGATCGTCGGATGAAGTGAAGATTCGCCGTGATAAACCTGTTGAATGGCATGAACCAAATCATCCGGCGACGAATCTTTTAATAAGTAACCCAATGCGCCGGCTTTTATCGCCGGAAAGACCTGATCATTCCCCGCGAAACTGGTCAACACCAGAATGCGGGTAGCAGGCAGCAAAGTGGTGATCTGCCGGGTAGCTTCTATCCCATCCATTTCTGGCATCATCAGATCCATCAGAATCACGTCAGGTTTTAATAGCTTCGCCTGCGCCACCACTTCCTTGCCATTTTCTGCTTCTCCCACCACTTCCAATTGATGCTCTGTCATCAATAATGCACGGATACCCTTACGCACAATGGCATGATCGTCAGCAATGATGATACGGATTTTTTGTTCATTCATGGTCATCCTCACTTCTGAATCGATTGATGGGCAGATATGGCAGATAATTCAAGACGAATGGTGGTACCGCTGCCCGGATTGCTCTGAAGAATAAGCTGCCCACCGAGTTGTGTCGCCCGTTCGCGCATATTGGTCAGCCCCATCCCACCCTCAATTTTCTGTGGATCGAAACCAACACCATCGTCATTTACTTCAAGACTCAAGTGGTCTTCTTTCAATTCCAGATTGAGTGTAATGCAATGCGCGTTTGAATGTTTAAGAATATTATTCAATGCTTCTTGCGCGATTCGATATACATCTTCCTCGATCTGTGCTGAAAAACGTTGTTCGCCTACGCAATGGAAGCGGGTTTCCAATCCAGCCCGTCCCTCCACCGCCTCCAGCCGCGACTGCAGCGCCACTGCCAGACCCTCTTTTTCCAGGATGGGTGGGCGCAGTTCGAAGATCAACAACCGCATTTCACGAAGCGCCCCCTGAGCAGAGCTGCAAATTTCGTTCAGATAATCCGTAGCCTCTTTGATATTCCCCGCAGAAAGCAATCGAGCGGTAGCCTCGGCATACAGGGTCACCCCATACAACTCCTGTGTCACAGAGTCGTGCAGCTCACGTGCCAACCGCTGCCGCTCTTCAATCACTGCCAGCCGTCCCACCTGTTCATGCAGTCGAGCATCTTCAATCGACAACGCCGCCTGGTCCGCAAACAGATTGAGTATTCGGAGGTCTTCATGGGTAAATCCGCCCGGTTTATTCACTGCTTCCAGCACCCCGATAATGCCGTCGCTCCCGCGCAGCGGGGCTGCCAGCAGCGATCGTACCTTGCCGTCACCATTTTCTGGAAGGTTTTCTTCTGAACAATCATTCCAGATGAATGGAGAATTCATCAGAACAGTTTCTCCGATTCTCGCTGCAGATACAGATATTCGGTCCTGCGAGGAGGAGGCAATACCGGTGGAATAGGCTGTCTTCAGGTATTCGTCATCTTCCAGCATGAAAATGGTGCTGCCCTCTGCATCGGTGAGGTACTGTGTTTCAGAGCAAATGATTTTCAGCAGCCCGGGGAGGTCAAAGCGTTGGAGCAGTGCCGAGGTAACCCGTTGAAGGCTTTGTGATTCTGCCAATCGGCGGCGGCTCTCCTGATACAATTGGGCATTTTCCAACACCAATGCTGTGGTATCTGTGATGCCGTGCATCAATGCGATATCTTCATTGGTGAAATCATATGGCTTATCCAGTGTGCATACCACCGCGGCGCCCAACACCTTGTTTCCCACTAAAAACGGCGCAGCCAGAAGGGAACAAACCGGTAACGCTTCTGGCGACGTGCCAACCAGGTTGGGTTCTTTCTGCACATCTGGTGTGACAACCATGCGCTTTTCTTTCAGGATCATACTGGCAATCGGCATGGTTTCGGGATCGAGGGGAAATTCCTTGTAACCCGCAAGGCGCGTTTCCGTAATCTGGTGAGAAACTGCCACGGGTTCCAATACATTCAGTTCCTGGTTCGCCAGATAGATGATGCAGTAGGGTATACCTACTGCCGCGCTGATTTTATCAGCGACCTGTACCAGCACCTGCTCCAGTCCCAGGGAACTGTTTGCTGTTCGCACTGCCTGAAGCATCCAATCCGCACGTTGACGCTGCTCCTGAATCAGGCGATTCTGATCCTCAGCGTATCGTTTGCCGAAGCGACCGATGGCAAAATCCAGACACATATCCAATGCGATGACCGCTTCGCGCAAAGCGTCTGGTCGTTCTGTATAGGCTTTGAGGAGAATGGTAAAAAATGCCTCCCGCGCCTGGAGCAAACTGTGAAGGACTTCTTCGATATCGTATCCCTGTTCCAGACTGTTGAGGCTGACCTGCGAAAAAAACGTTTCCACCGCGTCTGGCGAACCGCTCTTCAAAGCGGCAATAATGGCTTGTATTCCCCCCTTCATCCACTGTTTAAGTTCATCGTTGGATACGATGGAATAATGAGAATTGGGCAGCTGGCGCATGCGCTGTGCCCAATCCTCAATCAATTCATCCACATGATCTTGAAGCAGATCGATAATCTCAGAGAGATTTACTGTTTTAAGATCAAGAGCTTTATAATTTTGCGAGGTCCCTCTTTCCATGGATCCATTATATCATCCAGATGGATCGCGGCGCTCGACTTCAGGATTTGCGCAGAAGGGTAATGGCTCACCTTTCAATCCCGCCAGACAATTTTCTGCAGCAATCACCGCCATTCGTGTTCGGGTCTGAAAACTTGCGCTGGCGATGTGCGGAGTGATCACCAACCGGTCCAGTGTCAGCAATGGTGAATCCATGGGCAGGGGCTCTGCCACTGCAACGTCAATTCCCGCCGCCCATATTTTCCCGGTCGCCAATGCCCGGTAAAGCGCATCCTGGTCTACAATCGGTCCCCGCGCTGTGTTGATGAGAATGGCAGTGGGTTTCATCTGACTGAACGCCTGATCGTCAATTAATCCTCGCGTCTCGGGTGTCAGCGGGCAGTGCAGGCTGATGAAATCTGATTGTGAATACACTTCCTCAAGGGTCGCATACCGGGCTCCGGTTTCTTCTTCAATGGAATTCTTCCGGTGCTCATCGTAATAGATGATTTTCATCCCAAAACCCTTGGCGCGCCTTGCCACCGCCATGCCGATCCGCCCCATGCCGATGATGCCCAGCGTGGCGCCAGAAACGTCCTGTCCCAGCAGCACCCGCGGACCCCACGTCTTCCATTTTCCTGCCCGCGTATAAGCATCTGCTTCCACAACACGCCGGGCGGCAGCCATCAACAATGTCCACGCGAGATCAGCGGTCGTTTCCGTGAGCACGCCGGGGGTGTATCCGACCCGAATTCCCCGTTCTGTGGCATAAAACAGATCGATATTATCTGTTCCTACCGCATATTGGCTGATCACCTTCAGCCCCGGTCCGGCAGCATCGATCACTTCTGCATCGATCGGATCGGTCAGCAAGCTGACAATTCCCTGAACGCCTTTCACTTTCTCCATGAGAATGGGTTTGGATGGGGGAAGTTCCTCCATCCAAACCTCCACATCGGCAGTTGCCCGCAGCATGTCGAGACCTTCATCCTGAATATTTCGCGTCACAAATATCTTGAGGCGTTCCATAATTCCTCCATTCGGATTAATCTGATCCTCTGTCCATTCCTAAACAATCAACGAAACATGCCGCGATCTGCCGGTTGAATCTTTCCATTACTCCTGAGATTTCAACCCGTCTCCTGAGGCATGTTGCGGCGCGTTTAACGCTGCCTGCATCAGGTCTTGAATGCGTTGAATCATGCTGGAAGGATCAGGGTGTAAGCCTTCAATCAATAGTGCATCCTCATAAATTTGCTCTACTACCAGTTTAACACGCGAATCATCAGAATCCAACTCACTCATACGCATCAATAAGGGGTGATGGGTATTAATCTCCAGAATCTTCTTGGGTACGGTGTACTCCTTTTCCAGCAGCCGATATACCCTTTGCATCTCCGGGTTGAGCGCGTCTTCCGGGTCGACCAACCGCGCCGGTGAATCGGTCAACCGATCCGTAATCTTCACATCAGTCACCCGATCGCCCAGAATCGTCTTGAACCTGATGCTGAGCGCGCTCATTTTTTCGGCGGAAATATCTTCAGCCGGTTTTTCTTCGCTGGTTTCGTCCGCCGGAAGATCGGGCAGCTCCAATTTAGCCGAAGCCACGTTCATCAGAGAATGTTCTTGATATTCCGTCAGGCGCAGCAGCATAAAGGAATCGATCGCATCGGTCATCATCAGCACATCCACCTGATGCTTGCGGAAGTAATCCAGATGCGGGCTGTGGGCGATGGACTGCGGATCATCACCAAGAATGTAATACAGGTGTTTTTGTCCGGTCTTCATCGCAGCGATCGCATCGTCCAAAGAAATCCATTCATCCGGATGTTGAAGTGAATGGAATCTCAGCAAAGGATACAGCGCTTCACCTTCGGTCTGTTCGGTCGCTACACCCTCTTTAATCAAATGTCCCATTTCGCTCCAGAAACGCCCATACTCTTCGGGGCTATCCTTCGCCAGAGTCTTGATCGTTTCAATCGACCGGTTTGTTACCAATTTCTTCAGTTGTGCCATCACGCGGTTGGATTGCACTGTTTCGCGCGAGACGTTCAATGGCAAATCCTCTGTATCCACCACCCCCTGCATGAAGCGCAGATACTCGGGCAGCAAATCCTTGCAGCTGTCTTGAATCAATACCTTCCGTGCATACAGACGCAGCCCGGCATCCCGGCGCAGGTACAGGGGTTGATTTTCAGGCAAATGCGCCGGAACAAATAGCAGCGCATACATCTGCACCGGTGCATCCACCACCATGTGCGTTTGGGTCAGAGGGGCATCACTGTCGAGCGTAAATTGTTTATAGAAATTCTGATACTCTTCCGTTTTTACATCCCGGGGAGTTTGGCGCCAGATGGCTGTCTGCTGGTTCACCTGCTCGCTGCTTTCACCGATATAAATCGGGAAGGGCACATATTCCGAATGTTTGCGCACAATCTCGCGTAGCCGATACTCCTTCAAAAATTCCGCTGCATCTTCCTTCAGTTTGATGACCACACGGCTTCCGCGATTCGTTTTCTCGGTGGGTTCCACCGTGAATGTTTCCGTTCCATCCGAAGTCCAAACCGCCGCGAGGTCATCTTTTCGATAAGAACGGGAAAACACCTGAATGGATTCCGCCACCATGAACGCGGAATAGAAACCAACACCAAACTGACCGATGATGTTTGTTAAATCCGCCTTTGAATCCCTGGCAGCCTCAAGAAACGCTTTCGCCCCCGAATGCGCAATCGTTCCCAAATTCTCAGCCAGTTCGGCGGCGTTCATGCCGATGCCGCTGTCTTCAACGGTTAGTGTTCGTTCTGTCTCGTCCACATTCAGATGGATAGCCAGCTCCGCCTCAGGATCGATGACGTCCCGGTTGGTCAGCATTTCATAACTGACGCGCGTTAAGGCATCTGACGCATTGGAAATTAATTCTCGCAGAAAAATCTCTCGATCGGTGTAAAGAGAATGAATCAAAATATTCAGGAGTTGGCGGGTTTCTGCCTTGAATTGCATGGCTGACGTCGTCTTATCCACAGAATTCGATTCATCATTCATGATTGCCTCCAATTAATGGATGAATTTTTCACAACTAAAGCCAATTTTTGAGGTTAAAGATAATACGAAAGAGTAAAATTTACGTAAGAACGTTGTTTACAGATATCTCGACCCGGCTCCAATTCGATTTTGATCTACTCGCGATTATTTTTAGGTATAATTTGATCAGTAAATTTCGGAATAGACAGGATTAACCATGGCAAATATCATAACCCTTTCGCGTTTTCCCCTTCTGCTGCTTTATGTTCTCTTGATCTTTCTGGGTGATTCTACCGCTCATTTTTGGTGCGTTCCACTCATTATCTTCATCATCCTTTTGGACACCGTGGATGGGTATGTTGCCCGCAGATTCAAGTTAACCAGCCTCCTCGGCAGCGCCCTCGACATTGCCGCCGACCGCACGGTTGAACTTGTTCTGTGGATCATCTTTTCCAACCTGGGGCTTATTTCCGTTGTTGTGCCATTGATCGTTGCCGCACGCGATATCAGTGTGGATGCAGTTCGGTCAGTCGGCATGAGCAAAGGTCTGGCGCCTTTTGACCAGGTGAAAAACCCCGTCAGCCGGTTTTTGGTTGCGACGCCCATCATGCGCACAAGTTATGCCGTTTCAAAAGTGATTGCGTTCGTCATGCTGACTCTCACCCTGGCGTTTCAATCTGCCGGATCGCCTGTCGCCGCCCAGTTGCAATCCATCACCCAGATTTTTGTATGGATCGCTGTAGGTCTTTGTCTCGTTCGCGGTATTCCCGTGTTGGCAGAAGGATATAAACTTCTGGCAGCCTATTCAAACAAAGATTGATCTCTACGTAGCCACATCACAATGGACCTTCAAAGTATCGCCAATTCAAAAAGAATCGTTCAACTCGGCTTGCTGGTTGCACGCTCGATCACGCCTACGGTTGCAAAGCGAATGATCTGGTGCATTGCCAGATTAATCGCCTCACGCCGTAATTCTGACCTCATGCAGGGAATCCGGTTGAACCAATGGGTCATTACGGGTGAATGCCTTTCTGCAAAGGAACTGGATATTCAGGCGCTTAAGGTTCTGGAAAATGATCTGCAGGTCATCTACGACCTGTACCACAACCTTGAAAATCATCTTGCCGTTCAACAGAAGGTGGTTATCTCACCCGAAGTTGTCGCATTGATGGAAGAAGCCAGAAATGGAAAAGGCGCCTTTGCGGTGGGTCCGCATATGAGCAATTTTGACCTTGCCATGTGCGGCATGGCATTGCAAAAGACCCCCATCCAGGTCCTCACCTATGCGCACCCCGGCAGTGGTTATCAATATCAAAATGAACTGCGCGCCAGAATGGGATTGGAAGTTTCCCCCATCGACGCGCTGTCTCTGCGTAGAGCCTCTGACCATCTCAAATCGGGTGGACTTGTCGTCACCGCGGTAGATCGCGCGGAAGACCCGCCGCACAATTTATTCCGTTTCTTTAATCGACTGGCGCCCATGCCCGATGGACACATTCGAATGGCGCTGCGCATGCATGCGCCTTTGTATATTCTTCATGCGCTCATGGACGACCAGGGCAAATATCACGTTCTGGGTCGCGGTCCGATTGAGTTGATCCCACATCGTGACCGGGATGAAGAAATTCGGATCAACGTGGAAAACGTTCTGAGTGAGTTCGCTGCCATCATTCGCGCCTGCCCTGAACAATGGCTGATGTTTTACCCCGTATGGAAAGATGTTCAGGGAATGGTTCCATGAATGTAGGGGTTATCTACGTTATCGTTGGTTTGATCTGTCTGGGAGTGGGGTGTTTGTTCCCCCTCCCAGCATTCGCCCGTGTGGACACAAAATTGTTTGGGTGGCTGCATCTGCGCCTGCGCTTTGCGGTGAGTTTCTTCCAGAGGCTCTGGCCCCTGGGCAGAACTCCCTTTGCGCTGGTTTGTCTCGCAGTCTTCCTTGCTTTGAATTTTACATGGGAAACCGCCTGGCTGATGGCAGCATTCGGCGCCGCGGTCGGTATTGAGGCATTGATCAAACAGAATATCCTTCGCCCCCGTCCCTATCAATA
>JBDKTF010000505.1:0-6904 GCA_039680295.1 Anaerolineaceae bacterium | reverse complement strand
GTCTTTGGGGTCATCACGGGACTACTGTCTGGCGCGGGAGAAGAAATTGGCTGGCGCGGACTGTTCGTCCCCGAACTGGCAAAGGTCACTTCCTTTGGCAAGACCTGCCTGATCAGCGGCGCCGTATGGACGCTCTGGCATCTGCCTTTGATCCTCTTTGCGGATTACAGTTTGCCCGGCGTCCCCAAATGGTATGCGGTGCTGATGTTTACAATTCTCGTGATGGGAATCAGCACGGCGCTCGCTTGGCTGCGGTTGAAATCCGGCAGCCTGTGGACGGCAGCTTTATTTCATGCAAGCCACAATCTGTTCGTCCAGTCCGTCTTCACACCTTTGACGCAGCAAAACAAGATCACACCCTATATTATCGATGAATTCGGGATTGGATTGGCGCTCGCCGGTGTTGTTCTGGCAGTCATTTTTCTCGCACGGGGGAAAATGCTTTCTACCCAGGCAGGTTAGATGACGGTGAACATCCTCAATTGATTCAGTTCTCCCCCGCCGGGAATGGTTGGTGGCATTCACCAGACATTCCCGGCTTTTTTATGTTGTGAGGCGATGCAGGCGAAGCCGTTTGATCTTGAGTTGAAAATTCCAAAAAGAATCCAGATTGGGCATAGTTGCGGTATCATTCAAAGTCGCATATTGATTGAACCGTGGAAAATGGTTGCTTTCCATCGTTCAATTCAAAACAGACGCGACGCGAGATTACTTATGAAAGCATTGAACAAAATCCTTCATCATCCACGGCTCGGTTTGATCATCCTGGCGTATATCGCATTCATCGCATTGGGGATGCCAGACGGTCTGCTGGGGGTTGCATGGCCTTCGATCCGGTTGGATTTTTCTCTGCCGGTGGACGCCATGGGGATGCTGCTGGTTACGGGCACCACCGGGTACCTGGTCTCCAGTTTTTCCAGCGGAAAAATCATCTCCTGGATGGGTGTGGGGCGGGTATTGATCTGGAGCTGCGCGTTGACCGGCTTTGCTCTGATCGGCTATACTCTGGTGCCTGAATGGTGGATGATGGTGCTGTTGGGTATCACAGCCGGGTTGGGAGCCGGTGCGATCGATGCCGGTTTGAACACGTATGTCGCAGCGCATTTCGGAGAAGGTTTGATGCAGTGGCTGCACGCCAGTTATGGAATCGGTGTGACTTCTGGTCCAATCATCATGACTCTGGCATTGAACACATTGAACTCCTGGCGCATTGGGTATCGCATCGTGGGCGGATTCCAACTGGCGCTGGCTGCCTGTTTTGTGCTGACGCTGCCGCTCTGGATGCAGAACGACAAAAAGGATGAATCCAGCCAGACCAAACGCTTAACCGATTACAAGACACCCCTCGGAGAGACGCTGCGTCAGCCGCGTGTGTGGCTGAGTATGTTATTGTTTTTCTTTTACACCGGGTCAGAGGTATCGTTGGGAATGTGGTCTTATACCCTTTTGACAGAAGGGCGGGGTATTTCACCGCAGGCAGCCGGGTTGTGGACGGGCAGTTATTGGGGCATGTTTACCATCGGGCGGGTGCTGGCGGGATTATATACCAAACGGGTGGGCGTCGTCCCGCTGGTATTTGGCAGCCTGGCGACGGCGCTGTCTGGGGCGGTGTTATTGTGGTGGAATCCGGCGGAATGGACGAACCTGGTGGCTGTGGCATTAATTGGCTTTGCGATTGCGCCGATTTTTCCGGCGCTGGTTTCCGGCACCAGCGGGCGGGTGGGCGCACGTTTTGCAGCCAACACCATCGGAATGCAAATGGCTGTCGGCGGATTGGGTTCGGCAGCCATTCCAGGTCTGGTTGGCGTTTTGACCCGAAATGTATCGCTGGAGATTCTTCCCGTTTGCCTGACGGCGCTGTTCATGATGCTGCTCATCCTGTATGGATTGGCTGTAAAAAGCAAGGTGGAATGAGATTGACCCAAAAGAAAAGTGGACGGACACTGGTGTCCGTCCACTGAACTCACATCTGTTTGATGGTTCTCTTTTCAGATCATCCGCTCCGGTTCAACCTGATTTTGAGTTAAATAACCCGCCCAGCCGCTCTGTGCCGACGCGGATTTTGTCCGTTGGAACCGCGCTGAAACTGACCCGCATGAAATTGCTCCCTTTTCCATTCCCTTCGGTAAAGAAACCCTCACCCGCCACGTAGGCGACTTTGATTTCAGGGTTTGTGGTCGCTTCGACTAACAATTCCTTTGTGTTCAGCCCTCCCGGCAGTTCCACCCAGGTGAATAAGCCGCCATCCGGGAAAGTTCGCTTTGTGCCTTTAGGGAAGTATTTATCGATACACTCAATCATCACGTCCCTTCTTTCCCTGTGGATGTCGCAGATCATTTTGTGATGCGCCGGATAATAGCCGCGTTTAAAGAACTCGGCGCACAGGATTTGAGGAAGCAGCGACGTGTGTGAGTTTGTAGCCGATTTGACATCCGCCAGTTTTGAAGTAATCGCTTCTGCGGCGAACGTATAACCAAGACGGCTTCCCGGTGAAAATATCTTTGAGAAGCTGTTTGCGAGAACGGTATTTCCGGTTTCGTCAAAAGCTTTTATCGGCAGCAGATCGTTCCCGCTGTAACGAATATCCCGGTATGGATCATCTTCCAATACGATGATGTCGTATTGGCTTCCCAATTCGGCGATTTTCTTCCTTCTTTCCAGTGAAAGTGTGATGCCCGTTGGATTCTGGAAAGTCGGGATCACATAAACCATTTTGGGTTTGTATTGGATGATTTTTTTCTCCAGATCCTCCGTCACCATGCCGTTCGCATCCATCTCCACCGGGATGCATCTTGCCTGGAGCATGGCAAAGGTTTCCACACAATGAACGAATGTAGGGGATTCAACCAGAATGATGTCTCCTGGATTGATAAATGCCTGACAGATCAGATACACGGCTTCGAGTCCCCCGGTTGTGATCACGATGTCTTCCATCCTGGCTTTGACCCCTTTTGGCGCCAGCAGATCGTTGACGACCACTTCGCGAAGATCGGAAATTCCCATCACCGGTCCGTATGCCAGCGCTTCGCATCCCCTCCGATCTGTCCTCAGGACATCATTGGCGATTTCCCGCAGAATATCTACGGGGAGACATTCTTTCGCAGGCGCGCCGCCCCCAAAGGAAATCAAGTTGGGGTCATTCATTGTCCCGAACAAATTCCGGATGACAGACGCCGGTTTTTCGATCGTGGTCATTCGTTCAGCGAATTTAACCATAGGTCGTATCCTTCTGGCTGGGATTGATTGGGGTCAGTAAAATCATAGCATAAATCGACAAACGCAAGCCCTGCGTGATAGGGGTGAGTTATGATCCCGTTGTTTGTGAAATTGACCGGTGATCCTTCAGAGACAATTCCATGTGGATGGACGCTACTTGATTACCTTGGTGATCCATTCTCTCTTCGATATGGACCGGGTTGAAGCCCAATTTGGAATATAGCAATATGCCGTTTGTGTTGTGACTGAAGCAGGACAATTCAACCACTCTGGCGTGGTGTGAAGTGAACGCAATCTGGACCATAGTTTCGATCAGATACTGATCGCAGCGGTGTTATTCCACCTGCTTGGGAAGGATGATTTCGATCAAGCCGTTCCGGCGGGCATTCAGGATCGTACGCCGCGCGCGCAGAGAAACCCGAATAAATTTGATTCCGTGCCGCAGGGGGTGGATATGACTTTTCTCATCGCCGTAAATGGTGCGGATCGGCACCCAATCCATTTTATAGCTGTGGGTGATGCAGTTGACGATCATTTCAATCTCAAATTCATAGCCCCGTTCGGCGGGTTCGAGTAAAGCCTCCATCATGCGGCGGCTGATCAGACGGTAACCGCATTGATTATCCGGGATGGGTTGACCAACAGCCCAGGAGAAAATGCGCGTTCCAAGGGTATTGCTGATCCGACGCACGGTGGGAATCGACGAAAAATCGCGCTGCCCGATGATTAAATCCGCCCCCCGGGCAGTGTACGCCTGGACGAATGACGGGATTTCATCTGGATCGTGCTGTTTGTCGGCGTCCAGCGTGATGACCGCGTCGTACCCCAGAGCCAGCGCTCGTTTAAACCCGGTCTGGAGGGCAACGCCTTTACCCTGATTGGGTCGCTGCGACAGCACATCGGCGCCAGCCGAATGGGCTTGCCGGGAAGTGCTGTCGGTGGAACCGTCATCCACGACCAGAACCGGCAAATGGGTCTGCGCCTTGCGAACAACCTCCGCCACGCCCCGTTCTTCGTTATAAGCCGGAATCACACAAAGAATGTGAGGATTTTCTTTGACTGACATTTTAAATACTCCTTAAGCATTTTTCTTCATATGCCGCCTGGACCAGATCATCCCCGCCACGACCAGGGTCGCCGTGATACCCCACAGGACCACCTGAATTTCGGTTGATGCCCGTTGAATGGCGGATCCGTACGCATATCCAGCTGCGATGAAGGCTGCCGACTTGATCAATTCTCCAAGGATCAGCATGCCAATCCAACGGCGGATCGGAACCCGGCTCAACCCCGTGGCGATCAGCGTGGGGATTGGAAAACCAACGGTTAATTTGGTCAGAAACAAAAGGCGTGGGGCATGTTTTTGAATCCCATTCTGAAGCTCTACGACCTTTTGCGGGTCAATTCTGAATCTGGGGCACAACCGTAAAATCCATTCCATTTTAGCAAACCGTCCAAGCCCGTACCAGCACATGTCGCCAGTGAGGTTGCCCGTAACGACGGACAGATAGACGGGAAGGGGCAGCAGCAGCCCGGTGGATATGGCTGCTCCTCCGGCAAGCAGGGAAATGGGACCTTCCAACATGGTCGTCAGCCCAAGAATGCAGTAGGGCAGGAGGTTGTTCGGGAGGATGGATGGAAGAAAATTCAGATTCATATGGATCAGGCACGAACATAAGCGGTTAATCTATGACCATTTTTGATTATAAGAATGGTGTACCCCCCACTGGTATAAATTCGGTATAGGTTGGGAACAGCGGGAAAGCAGTTGATTTCCTATAGGAACGCATTCGTCGATTGAGGATCCCTATCCGAGGTTCCCCCTTATACCAAATCTAAACCAAGAAAAATTTGGAAAACATACAATGGGGAAAGATACGATTTACAAACATAGATTCAATGACACAGAGGAAGCGGTGCATACCGCAGACTCACCGATACCCTGATCGAAAATGAGACGACAAAATGCGTAAATTGAAGAAAACACCCCTGATTATTTCACTTATCGTTCTGATTCTTGGCTCAGCCGCCTACATGGCAGCCGACCGATATTTGATCCAGCATGTCGAAATCGCAAATGTCAGCGCTTATTCAAACACTTCGGCTGGAACCACGTCTGCCCAGAGCGATGTATTGACGAATGTGAGCACAAACAACGACGCTGCCAGTGCGCAGACGGATGCCAGCGCGGATGCAGTCACAGCAGATGATTGGAATTATGAAAGCGCCACCGTTTCGATTTCCGTCAAGCAAGTGGTGACCGGCAGCGGAAACAATACACTGACTTATTTTGTGGCGGATGTGGTGATCAAAGACGCGACCCAACTGCAGAGTGCTTTCGCAAATAACCAGTTTGGCAGAAATATCATCGCTTACACATCTGAAATTGCTCAAGCGAATGATGCGGTCTTCGCCATCAACGGCGATTATTACGGTTTCCGTACGGATGGAATTGAGATTCGTAACGGTGTGATTTATCGCGACGAACCGGCTCGCATGGGACTCGCCTTTTACCTGGATGGGTCCATGAAAGTGTATGACGAGACGCAAACCAGCGCGGAGGAACTCCTCGCGGATGGCGTCTGGAATACCCTGTCATTTGGACCTGGGTTGCTTGAAAACAATGAGGTGGTGAGCAATCTATCGACGGTCGAAATAGACACGAACTTCGGCAATCACCCGATTCAGGGCAATCAGCCGCGGACGGGGGTGGGGATTATCGATGAGAACCACTTTGTGTTCGTGGTCGTGGACGGCAGAAGCACCGGTTACAGCCGGGGAGCGAGCCTGACCGAGTTTGCCCAGATCTTCAAAGACCTGGGGTGCACCGACGCGTATAACATCGACGGTGGCGGGTCTTCCACCATGTATTTCATGGGCAGAGTGGTCAATAATCCGCTGGGCAAGAACAAGGAACGCGGCACCAGCGATATTCTGTACATCAGTTAATCTGGAATGAAAGGAATTATTTATTATGAAAAAGAGAGTTTGGCTCATTGATCTGATTGCATTTGCCGGATTTTTCCTGGCATTTTACCCGCGCATCACCGGGTATGGTCTGCACGAATGGCTGGGGTTGGCGGTCGGCGCTGCCTGTCTGGTCCATCTGATCCAGCACTGGCGTTGGGTTGTTAATATCAGCAAGAAATTGGAAGGTGTCAAAGCTAAAATACGTCTTCAGTACTTTGTCGATGGGATGCTGGCGATCGGCTTCCTGGGAATCATCCTCTCAGGCTTGGTGATTTCTTCGCTGCTTAACCTTGAGCTGATGTATTACGACAGCTGGCGCATCATCCACGTGGTATCTTCATTTGCAACACTCGTTCTGCTGGTTTTCAAACTAGCACTGCATTGGGGTTTGATCAAAAACACGGTGGCAAAGGTGTTCCACCCATCCGAGAAACCGGAAACGCTCACTGCTGCGCAGTTGTCACGCCGCAGCTTCATGAAAGACGCTGGATTTGCCGGGTTGGGTCTGCTGGTGGTGGCGGGCGGATTGAATACCGTGCTGGAACATGTAGCCGCATCCACCCCTGAGGATGGCTCAACGTCAACCACCCAGGCAAATCAAGATACGGCGCAGGCGGCAGCCTCCACCCAGTCGCCGACTGCCACGACCGCCAGCACCCAGACAACTGAAAACAACCTGGTTGCAACGGAGGAATCCACTGTTGCGGCAGAACCGACC
>JBDKTF010000194.1:0-3751 GCA_039680295.1 Anaerolineaceae bacterium | reverse complement strand
TAATAGGGCACACTGGACGCCAGTTCTGCCGGGTCATCCGGGGTGATCAGCCATTCCGGCGGACCGCCCAGATCGGGGAACGCCTGCCAGGTTTCGGAGCAGCTCGCAGGCGGACTGCCGCGCCATTGACTGCTGATCACATCCACATACCAGCGTTTCGGATCCGATGTCTGATCCTCAGCCGACATAAAATCTCCCCAGGGCACGGTGCGCACCAACGCGGTGTAATGTTCTGTGCTGTCGCCAAAACTGGAGTTTGCCCAGAAGATGATCGTCTCGCCTTTCACGCCGGTGGGATGCATGGGGATGGAACAGACCGAGCCCGAACATTCGAACGGCTCATTGCCCACAACGCCCTGAATATTCACGATCATTTCATTGGGAAGCGGCTCTATGGCGTCCAAACGCAGGAAGGGGAGCTCATCGCAGACATTTTCTGGTGACTCAGGGGTGCAGCCTTCCAGCGAAAGCGTGATTTCCGGCTTCGCCAGTTCCACTTCCACCTGACGGGAAGCGGGTGTGGTGTTGACCAGATGGAAGTACACCCCTTTGCACAAATTGGCGTTTCCGGTGGCTACCAGATCGCAGGGCGGCGTGGCTGCCCAGATGTTGTAGATCTGTTGTCCGCAGAAATAATAAACTTCTGAAGCGTTAGGCACCCCCTCGTGCTCCACATAAAGCTGGCAGATGGTTCCGTTGTCCTGCCAGGTATTCATCCACCATTCATAAAGGGTATAGGCGACATACAGCGTGGTTTTGCGTTCCGGTTCCTGCGCGGGGGGCTGATCTTCCGCGAAAACGGTTTTCGGCGCAAAGAGACTGCTCTGAGCCGCCAGCAGCGACCCAGCCGTGATTACAGCCATCAAAATCAGCAGCAGCCTTGGAGCAGATCTCATGCGAGATGTATCCCCTTTTCGAAAACGGTAGATATACTCATTATAGTGAAAAAGGTAAAATCGCCAAGCCCTTTCGAAGCTTTCTCACGGTGTGCCGGTTGGCGTCGGCGTCTTCGTTGGGGTTTGGGTCGGCGTCGGACAGATACCGGCAAAGCACGGCGTTGGGGTCAGGGTTGCGGTCGGCGTCGGACAGATGCCGCCGAAACACGGTGTGGGAGTAAACGTGTGCGTCGGGGTGAGCGTAATGGTCGGCGTTAATGTAATCGTGGGTGTGAGCGTCCGGGTGGGCGTTGACGTAATCGTGGATGTGATCGTGGCGGTTGGAGAAGCCGTCATCTCTGCCACCAGGGTCTGCACGCGATCTGAGAACGGCGAAGGTTCGTCCAGCAAGTCCACCGCGCTTTGAAGCAAATCCAGCAGCGCTGCCGAATTGGGCAGCAATACCGTGGTTTCGCTGCGCGGGAATCGCCAGGGAATGGTCTCCTCTTTCCCCACCAGAAAATAATGCATCCGATCGGCGTCTCCCAACCGTAGCAGAAGCGGGAAATTGGAGGTGATTTCATCCAGCGTTAGATCGGTGGGAACCGAATATTGGTAGCTTGCATAGAGTTCGGGTATGCGCGCCAGTTTGCCGCCCCCCACCAGACGCATGAACACCAGTCGAGAAATTTCTTCCTGCCGTGCGCTGCGCGCCAGTTCGCCATCGGTCGCTGCGCTCACGTAGCACAACGCCCGATTCCCATCCAACGTGGTTTTCCCGCGGGGAATACCCCCGCACAATTCAGGCTGATTCTGAAGGGAATCGATCTCCACGCCGCCCAGATCATCGACGAGATAGACAAAATTATTGGCGTGCGCCAGAATATAGTGGTCGACTTGAATGCCAAAATTGTAGCGCAGCGTTTGCTGCATCAGACGAAAACCGCCCAGGGCATACGCCGTGCTGATGCGCTGCATGGTATAGCCCGGAATGTAGACCATCAGATCGCGCGGGATCGTGACCAGACTGGCTTTGGCAAATCGGGGATGATAAAACACCAGGATGATGGCGTCGGTGGTATCCACAAAGGGCGCGTCGCTGGCGGTGCCCAGGACGAGCAGGGTTTGGACCTCGTCTGGGATATCCAGTTGGGTCATTGGTTTGGGAACACCGGTGAGAAGGGGCAGACTGGGTGTGGCGAATCCCTGCCAGGGTTCAGGCGTGGGTGTGGGTGTATTGCATCCGCCCGCCGGAACAGGCACACCCCCCAGGCAGACCGGCAGGGTTGGCGTCGGAGACAACGTGGGGGTTGGCGATGGGGTGAGGGTGACAGCCGGCGTCAACGGGTTCGCGCAACCCGCCAAACCAAGGCAGCAAAACACTGCCACTGCCCGCATCAATGCCCGACGTGAAAAATGCATCTCTCCCCTTTCACTTCACGGATGGTACTGATTATAGCATGATCCGCCGCCCAAACCGGACCGTGATAAAATTCTTGTCTCTCGCCGAGACGAGCTTTTTTTAATCACATCTTCCGGAGGAATCTTCGTGAACATCTTTGTCACCGGTGGAACGGGGTTTATCGGTAAACATCTTGTCAAACGATTGGCAAACAGTCCGCACCATGTGCGCTGTCTGGTGCGCCGCCCTGAAGCGGCGGCAAATATGCGGCGTTTGGGATTGGATCCCGTGCCAGGAGACGTAACAGACCTGGATTCACTGCGGGCTGGAATGAGCGGCTGCGACGTGGTGATGAATCTGGCAAACCTCTATTCCATGTGGCTGCCGGATGCCGCGGATTTCCGGCGGGTGAATGTGGACGGCACCCGCAATTTGATGCAGGCAGCCGTGGAAACGCAGGCGAAGCGCGTGGTACACGTCAGCACGGTGGCGGTCTACGGCAAACCCGCTGATACGCCCTTTAACGAAGACAGCACCCCCGGTGCGCGCCTGTTCAGTGAATACGCGCGCACCAAAGCCGAAGGAGACCAGATCGCCAACGACTTTGCCAGCCGCGGATTACCGCTGGTGACCCTGCAGCCCGGCATCGTCCTGGGCGGCGGAGATGACAAGGCGTCGGGGATCTATATCAAAACGCTGATCAACCGCGACACGCCCAGCACGTTGTTCCACCGCTCGACCGCCACGTATGTTTACGTGGAAGACGTGGTGGATGCCATTCTGGCGGCAGCCGAAAAGCCCGGCATCGAAAATTCCCATTATCTGCTCGGTGGAACCACGTTGGATGGATTGGATTATGCCCGCCTGATCTGTAAAACGGCTGGTGTATCGATGCCGAGTTTCAACCTGCCCGCCTTTACTATCTTTGGCGCAGCGCTGGGACTGACTGCCCTCTCTTCGATCCTCCATCAATTTCCGCGCTGGGGTCTTTCGCTGGACGCCGCCCGCACCATGTACAACGGTTTCAATTTCGATGGATCAAAAGCCGAGCGCGAGCTGGGTGTTCATTACACCTCCATTCAAAAGGCTCTGACAGAAGCCATCGCCTCTTACCGGTCATCCGATTCGGTAAAAAATGCGGTAGAATGATACCCGGGAAGTAATGTAGAATTTATGGCGCACAGGGCTGTCTGGGTTTTATCGTGTTGTCTGGTTTTCGGACTGGCGGGATGTAACCTGCCCAGCCTGCTGCTGAATTTAACCCCCGCGGCAGCGGATCCCACCCAGACAGATCACATCACCCCCGTCCAGACGGGTTCTGCCGCGACCACCCAGCCGGTCGAACAACCGCTTTCCACGATCCAACCCACTGAAATCATCGCCCAATCCGAAGCGACGAACATCCCGGAAATCGATCCCACCCTGCAGGAGATGCCCTGCAACCGCATCATCCCCGGCAACCCGGTGGATATCA
>JBDKTF010000237.1:0-3254 GCA_039680295.1 Anaerolineaceae bacterium | reverse complement strand
GCCGGCGGGGGATTTTTGCGCGATGACAAGGTCCTGCCCGCTGCGGCTGCCCACCGGGATGATCAGTCTGCCGCCGACGTCCAGCTGCTCGAGCAGGGGTTCAGGGACGCGCGGGGCGGCGGCGGTGACAAGGATGCCCTGAAAGGGGGCGTATTCTGGAAAGCCGCCGGAGCCGTCGCCGGTGAGGACGGTCACGTTGTGAATCCCAACTGCTGCCAGCCGCTGCGCGGCTGCCTGCGCCAGAACCGCATGGCGTTCAACGGTGTAGACCTGCTGTGCCAGCAGACTCAGCAGCGCCGCCTGGTAGCCCGAACCGGTGCCGATCTCAAGCACGGTTTCATCCCCGCTGAGCTTGAGCAGGTCGGTCATCAGCGCGACGATGTAGGGCTGCGAGATGGTCTGCCCCTGACCGATGGGCAGGGGAGAATCATCGTAGGCGTAGGGGAGCAGGTCATCCGGGACGAACCAATGCCGCGGCAGGGTGCGCAGCTCTTTGAGCACGCGGGCGGTGTGTACGCCGCGGCGGAAAATCTGCTCCATCACCATTTCTTCACGCAGAGCGCGAGTCTGCGCCGTGTCGGGCGGGAGGGGCGTTTCCATATACCTATCATAGCAAATTTCGAGGCGACCGGCACATGTTGTGCTATATTGATGAAAAGATTGAAGATTTAAACCACAAAGGCACAAAGAACACAAAGAAAATCAGAAATATTGTAATCCGATCTTGTTCGTTATTTCCAAATTTATCGCCCCGGTGTTTTCTTTTGCGTGCTTCACGACCTTTGTGGGGTGTTTTCAAGGAGGGCGGGATGAAAGTCAATTTCTACGCCACGCTGCGGCAAATGGCGGGGCAGAAAACGGTGGAACTGGACCTGCCCACGGGCGCGACGCTGCGGGATGCGCTGGCAGCGGTGCTGGGGGTCTGCCCGGGGATACGGCCGCACCTGGTGGATTCACAGGGGGAGTTGAGGGGGCATATCCACCTGCTGCTCGACCGGCAGGATGTGCATTTTTTACCGCAGAGCATGGACACGCCCGTCCAACCGGAGAGCGAGGTGGATGTGTATCCGCCGATCGGCGGGGGATAAAATGCTTTATTTCTTCGTCTGATATTGTTCCAATTCTTCGCGAACCACCCGGCGAAGCAGGTCTTCCAACGGCGATTCTTGTCTCTGGATGTATTCACGGAGCGCCAGATTGATCATGGTCTGGTAATTACCGCCGCCCTGCTGGTCGACCTGCTGGCGAAACCATGCCAGGATATCCGCGTCCAGCCGGATGGTAATGCGTTCTTTGCCGGGTACCTGCGGAATCACAGCCCCCTGTTTCCCATTTGAAAAATCATATTCGCGGTCCATTATTTTCTTGCCTCATATTCAGCCTGTTCTCCGGCTGTTGCCTGTCGTGCTGAGATCATCCGTATATTTTCACCGCGATAGGTATAAACGATCACCAGAATCCTGCCTAATGCATCCATGCCCAGGGTGATAAATCGTCTTTCATCCGGGTGATCGTCTTCAATGGTCAAAGCGAAATCATCCTCGAGAGCAGACACAGCATCGGCAAATGCGATGCCGTGTTTATTGTAATTACGGCGCGCTTTTTCAGGATCCCATTCCACAACGATCATCGGTGTTTTCCATTTCTTTGATTATATGTACAATTGTACACACAATCAATAGAAAACGATATCGAAATCTTCAGGGAACGAACTACGATTCTGGTTGATGCGATTTGACTGTCAAAGGATTCTGTATACGGATTGAACGGCTTGTGCTTACGCCTATTCTGCGGGCTGGCGGAGGATGGTGCGAAGTTTTGCGGGGTCTGTGCGGCGGGGATCACCCAGGTAGATTTCGTGGTGTTTGCCGCGGCGTGTGCGCCCGGCGGCGGCGATGAAGGCGTGCAGCGCCTGAATGGTGGGCGCTTCGGCGGCGTAAGGTCCAATGTGCATGACCTGCGCGCACAATCCTTCTTCAAAACGTTCCAACCGCACCTGATTGTATGATCCTTCGCCCTTCTTTTTAATCACATCGACGCGGGCGCGTTCGAATTGTTCCGGCGTCACCTGATCCGGCTGACGGATCATCATCGTCCATAACCATGCATCCTTGTTATCCACGGTGAAATCGTTCATATCGGGCACCCACCACAGACCTTCCAACCCCATCACCGTGTAATCCAGCTCCAGGTCTTTTTTGATCTGGAATTTGAGCGTGTACGAGAGACCGTAGAGCGCCTGGAGTGCATCCATGTAGGCGGGGGCGATATTGGGGTCGCCTTAACCGTCGATCATGAGAAAATTTGCCGCGGGGATGGTGATCCACTGCGGGGTGCGGGGCGGGTTGTACTCGGCTTTCAAAATCTTGCGCAAATCCAGCTTTTCCATCTTTCACCTCACTCAAAAACGGATGAAATTTTATACAGAATGGGGATGGGATCCGTCTTCGCCCCAGGGCAGGGCGAGCGCTTCGTGCCCATTGAATCCGCGCACGGTGACGGCGGTGAGCAGCGAATTGTAAATTGCTTCTTCCACGGCTTCGACGGCAGCCAGGAAGAGCGGCGAAACCGCGTCGTTACCCAATTCAGTGAAGGCGCCCAATGCGGCGCGGGTCTGCGGGGTGCGGCGCACTTCAGGCGCGGTGGAAAATGCCAGCGCGTAATCACCTGAGCCGTTGCTCATGGCGGCGCCGGTGCGCGCCAGCCCGGCGAAAGCCCGCCGCGCCAGCCGGGTGAGATTGCGGTCAGAGAGGGGGGAGTCGGTGGCGATCACCATGCAGATGGAGCCGTCGGCGTCGCCGCGATCAAGCGCTTCCTTGAGGTAATACTGCCCCAAGCGGACGCCCACCGGTTCGCCCATGATCTGCAAAACGCCGCCGAAATTGGACTGCACCAGCGCGCCAACGGTATAGCCGCCCAGGGTGTGGGGCAGTCTGCGCGAACTGGTGCCAATGCCGCCTTTCCAACCGAATGCCACGGTGCCTGTGCCTGCGCCCACCGCGCCTTCCGCCACCGGTCCATCCGATGCGGATCGGAGGGCTGCCAGCATGTGGTCGGTGGTCAGCGCGCGGCGGCGGATATCGTTCAGCCAGCCGTCATTGGTCTCGCCAACCAGCGGGTTGACAGAGCGCACCGCTTCGTTGCCAGGCTGGGTCAATGTCCAGGTGATGAGGGCATCGGCGGCGGTGGGGACGGCGAGGGTGTTGGTGAGCAGCAGGGGCGTTTCCATCTCGCCCAGTTCCACCAGTTGGGTA
>JBDKTF010000549.1:0-1811 GCA_039680295.1 Anaerolineaceae bacterium | reverse complement strand
CCACCACCTGATGTCCGGGTGTCACCGGCAGCACCGGGGGGTGAATCTCGCCCTCCACCAGATGCAGATCGGTATGACATACGCCGCAGCGCCGCACTCGCACCAGAATTTCACCCTTTCCCGGAACAGGAACCGGCAGCTCCTGCATTTTCAGCGGAGCGGTTTCCACTGGCGCGGGCGTGAACAGACGCAGCGCTTTCATTTCACCAACGTTCCTTCCAATCCATCGCCATCCATCCGCTCCAGATGCACCGTGGAAATCTGGTTCAGCCGTTCATCCGCTGACCAGGCGCTGACCCGCAGATAATTGTCCGTCAGACCCGAAAGCAGCCAGCCCCGCGGTCCCACCGAACGGGTCGTCTCCCACAGCACCGGCATCGTCCGATCCACAAACCGCTCCCGGTATTGTGCCGCGCTTTCCGCGAATACTGCCCGCATCCGCGCGCTGCGCTCCTTGCTCGCTGCCGGCGCCACCTTTCCGGGGAAACCCGCCGCCGCGGTGCCCGGACGGGGCGAAAAATGGAAGACATGCCCCCCCGCAAATTGAATCGCGCACACAAAATCCAGACTCTCTTCGAATTCTGCTTCACCTTCACCGGGAAATCCCACAATCACATCCGTGGTGATCGCCATTTCCGGCGCAGCCGCGCGGGCATGCGCCACCAGTTCGGCATAGCTTTCAGGCGTGGTCTTGCGCGCCATCCGGCGTAAAATATTCGCCGATCCCGATTGCAGCGGCAAATGCAGATGTCGGCACAGACGTTCGTCCCGCCACAAATCGAAGAATTCACGGTCCAGGTCCCAGGGTTCCAGCGAAGATAGCCGCAGGCGCGGCGCATCGCTTTCGTCCAGCACGCAGCGGATCAGGTCGCGCAGATGCAGTCGCGGTGAAAGATCATGCCCCCACGAGCCCAGATGCACGCCGGTCAGCACGATCTCCTGTGCGCCGCCCAAACGCGCCAGTTGAATATCCCGCAGCACGTCCGTTGTAGAACGGCTGCGTCCGGCGCCGCGCGCCACGGTGGTGATGCAGTAGGTGCAGTGATTGTCGCAGCCGTCCTGCACTTTGATGAACGCCCGTGTGCGGTGGTGAATTCCCGGCAGCGGTTCGCGCGCCACGGGTTCCAGGTCGAACGTTTCTGTCGGCACCCCCAGCAAATCGCCGACCAGTGCATCCTTTTCGGCGTTGGCGACCACCCGGGTCACCCCCGGAAGCGCCGCCGTCTCCGCCGGGCTGAGCGTGGCGTAACATCCGGTGACCACAATATTCTGCGCTCCGGCGCGGGCAGCCTGCCGCACCTTTCCGCGCGAATCTGACGAGGCTTCGCTCGTCACCGCGCAGGAGTTGATCACCACCACATCCGCTTCACCGGGATCATTCACCAGCGTATGTCCGCTGGCGCGGAACTGGCTGGCGTATAGTTCTATTTCTGCCTGGTTTAACCGGCATCCAATCGTATCCAGATAAACTTTCATTCAGTCGGCTTTCGTACAATAAAATCGTCGAACAAGACGTCCGCCCCCGCTTCATCGAACGTCCCCACCCATAAACCTACATCTCCGCGGGTGATATGATCGTCGTGTTCCTCATCCAATAAGGTGCCGTTCGCCCACAACGTAAGGCGGTCGCCCACACATTCCGCCTGCAGATGATTGCCCAGACCGCCGGTGTGAATGTCTTTGCTGATCTCCATCTGGTCCCTGCCCAACAATTGCGCTTCTCCATCCATCACCCGGGTGATGCCGTAATACCCGTCGCTGGAAATGAGCAGCGCATAAAAATTCTTTTCATCGACATACCGGCAGATCAC
>JBDKTF010000332.1:0-3244 GCA_039680295.1 Anaerolineaceae bacterium | reverse complement strand
GGCACATCCTTCCCCCCGTACTGGTTGGCGAAGATGGTCAGGTTCTTTTCTGCGGAAAGGCGGTCGTTCCTGCCCGGTGTTTCGGTGAGAATGCCCACCGAACGGCGAATGCCCTGATCATCGCGCCCAACTTCGAAGCCGTTGATGCGCGCGCGTCCCTGCGTGGGTGCGATCAGACTGGTGAGCATGCGCACAGTGGTGGTCTTTCCGGCGCCGTTGGGACCCAGAAACCCAAATACTTCGCCTTCATTCACGTTCAGTGTCAGATCTGACACGGCTGTGATGGGCGGATGTTTTTTGTCCAGATGGAACTGTTTGGATAGATGTTCCGTTTCGATCATATGATTCTCTTTCTTCAAAAGAAGACCTCGATATACAATGATACAATTTTATATCACTTCCTGAAAAATGCAAGGGATGATCGATGAATTGGGTATCGTCTGCCCCCTGACGACAAAAAAGCCGGTGTGGTGAAATTTCCACCACACCGGCTGCCCTTCCCAGACAAAAACCATTAATCTGTTGTGCCTGCCGCAGGCTCAGCCTTCTCCTTGAAAATCAAACCCGGACGCCACGGCGTACCCAATGCGGGTAGCACCCAGCGGTCCAGCCCCCACCAACCGGCGGTCTTCCACGCCAGAATGAGAAGAAGCGCGCCAAGGAAGAGGATGGGATTGGTGCTGACCGTTCCCGCCAGCAGGTAGTTGTAGTTCATGAACGCGCCGAAGAACGCGGCGATGCCGGTGAAAATGCCCAGAATGAGGGCGATCCCAACCAGGAACTCACCCCACGAGACCAGGTAGCTCCAAAACGCCGAGTGTCCAAGAACGGCGTTCTGCAGGAACGAAGCGTACCAGCCCTGCACGTCGGGATGCTCGCCGGTGGCTTTCGCCAGTGCGCCCTGAACAAAACCGCTGATGGCAACACCAGCTTTGCTGCCGGTCCATACGGGATTATGCAGCTTGCCCCAACCCGCCGCCAGCCATTCGTACCCCACATACAGGCGGATGATCACCCAGATCCACGACCAGCGCACGTCGCTGAACAATGCCTTTTCCAGGGGCGCATCCTGCAAGGATTGAATGTTCTTCGCCGAAGCTTTAAGATTCCGTTTGTCCATATGAATAACTCTCCTGTATTTATACAACAAATGCGGTGATAAATATCTAATTTATCGTATCTATTTTATTACATGCTCCGGCGGTTGTCAATAGCGAATCGGATGAAATTTGAAAATCTGATGTCTATTAAAAACATCATGAGCGGAGATCACGGTCCGCCCATGATGAAAAGCTATTCTTTCACAGCATCATGGTTCAATACTCACTCCCCTGTTTGAGCAAACGGTTGGTCGGCTGCGGTGCAACCGGGTTGAGCAGCACCAGATCAGGACGCATCATCTCATTATCTTCATGATCGATGATGTGGCAGTGCCACACATACCCATGGGTCAGGTTTCCTGACGGATCAAATGGATAGTACAGGCTGCCCAGATTCCCCGTTGTTTGAGTCGGCAAATCAGTGGGCGCCCAGCGAACCGCAATGCGCGCCACCTCACCGGGATAGACAATTACCGTATCTTTCCACCCGGATTCATACGCAGCGGGAAGGCTTGGTTTCCCTTGCAGGTAAACCGGTTTTCCGTTTTTCCCCATCGCGCGCACATCCAGATTGCCGCCATACTTACCGCCAGAAAGTGCAGAGGGGTTGTAATCCAGCGGGGGTCCGAATCCGGGGCAGTACACTTTGCCAGTACAAACCGGATCTCCCGTCACCGCAGGGAATGCGGCATTGTATGCCGCGAGGTAGGCAGATATGGCAAAACTCTGACGGTCAACCAGTTGGAATTGCACCAGGTGCAAATGAATGGGATGGGCGTCTGCCGTCAGGTTGATGATTTCCCATATCTCTGTTTCACCCTCCTGCGGCAGTTCGGAATAGGCAGTGATCATGCCGTTGACAGAAATCGGGGTGAAATCATTGTAAGTGCGCGGCGATTCCCCGCTCCACTTGGTGTTGTTCACCAATATCTCCAACGGTCCGCCGGGGTAAGCCGTGTTGGGAGCACCGGTCACCGGGTCGGTGACGGTCATGGGCATGCCCATCACCTCATTGAGAGTCATGGCGCGTGTTTTCTGCACTGTTGTGGCGTCGATGGGTGAACCGCCAACTGTTCCAGGCAGGCGGACGATGGTTTGTCCAACCGCCCGGATTGCCGTACCCAGAGCTGCTGGATTAAAACTCACATCCGCTGCTGCGCAGTTCCCCGATGTGCAATTCCCCACGCGGAACTGCAGGATCTGTCCGGTCGTTGCGCCATTGGGTACAGCGCCTCTGGGATAGGGCGTCTTGGCGGTGTTCTTGATGATCAGATTGGTTCCTGGCGCAACGCCGCTGAAATCAATGATTACTTCATATCGTTCGCCAGGCATGATTACCAGTTTGTTGACAGAGACCGGTATATCCAGGTAACCGCCATCTGTGCCGATCACCCAGAAATTGGGCGTGACCGCCAGTTTCAAGGGATCGATGATATTCATTTCATAGGTGCGCGCATTCGATCCATTCAGCAGCAGGAAGCGGTAGCGCTTGGGCTCCACATTCAGGTAAGGCCAGACTTTGCCGTTGACCAGGATCGTATCGCCGACGAACTCTGGCACCCAATAGGGATGATCAGGATTGGGGCTCGCCAGCACCCCGCCCGCGGAATCTGACGGGAAGAAAAGTTGCCCGTTGCTGTCAAACATGCGGTCCTGAATGACAAGGGGCACAGTCAATTCATCTGGACCTTTTGTTCCCCGATCCAGACCGTAAGACGCCAGCCCGGCTGGTAGCTGCTGCGCCGGATCTGAAAGCAGGTATCCTCCCGCCAGCCCGGCGTAGACATTCAACCGCGTTGCGCCCAGCACATGGTCATGAAACCAGATCGGCGCAGCTTCCTGTGTGTTGGGGTAGCGGTAGGTGGCTCCATTGGCGGGCGCGCCAGAGAAAGTATAATATCCGTGTCCCCGGTAATTGCCGTCGCTCGTCACCCAGGCATCCGGACCGCCGTCGATCTCAGGCGGCACCTCACCGCCATGCAGGTGAATGACCGCCGGGATGGGACCACTGTAATTTTGCGCGCACTCCGACCCAAACACAGGCGCCATTCCCATATGATTGCACATGTTTGTTTCAAAGTTCAATGGATCTGCCCAATGAAGTGTTTGATCCGTGGAATGTTTCCAGAATAATAATTGGGTGG
>JBDKTF010000577.1:0-1691 GCA_039680295.1 Anaerolineaceae bacterium | reverse complement strand
ACGCATCCGTCCCTGCAAGTGTTCACGCAGCCAGGCGGCATTGTACTTTTCCACAAATGTTCCGGCGGGTTTCTCTTTTTCAAGAAGCGCCGGCTGCACATCGGACTTCGTTTGTTCCAGCAGCACTTCCCTGCGCGTCGTGAGCCTGTGCCACAACCCATGCAGCCGGTCCATGCCGCGGGCGAGTTTACCCCATTTGCGCATCAGCGGTGCATCGGTCCAGCCATTGACGATCACCGCCGAACGATCAGGCGCCAGCACGCGGTAGACTTCGTCGTAGGCGCGCATCTGATCGTCCACCGGTAGATGGTGGAAGGTATGCAGCGACACCGCGCCGTCGAAGGCGTTCTTCTTGAAGGGCAGGTGCGCCACGTCAGATACCACCATCAGCCCCTTCGCGCCAATGCGCTTGCGCGCTTCCTGCAGCGCCACAATCGAAATGTCGGCACACACCCGGTATGAATACCCTTCCGAATAGGTCAGGTATTCAGGGTACTGAATGGGACCCGAACCGGCGTCCAGCAGGTACTTCCCCTGCGGCGCCAGGTGCCGGTTGACGCGCAGGTGGCAGCGGTGAATGTATTCACGCGCCACAGGACGTAAATCTTCGTACTGTGCATTCTGGTAATGTTCGCCTTCTTCCAACTGCCAGCCAACGCGGTCGTAAAAATGGCGCACATTTTCTTTCAATGAGGAATGATTATCCGTCATTCGCTGATTTTGCTCCAATCCAGCGGCTCACCCGTCAGATATCGGAAGGTTTCGCCGTATTTCGCCTGTCCTTCGGGGCTGAGCACCTCGCGCATGGGATGGGCTTTTATATCATCCCACATGCGCACCAGATGCCAGGGGAAGGGACGGGGATATTCAAAAAAGAAGCGGTAGGCATACGCCCAGGCGTATTCCATCTGCGACCGTGACAGACGGTAGGAAGCGGGTTTGGAAAGGATCTGCCCCAACTGCTTGAAGTAGGTCACCCAAGAGTCGGGATCGTAGGTAAAGCCGCGCCCGCGGTAATGCGTCTTGCCGGTGACGATGACCGGCAGCCCGCTCATCGCCATTTCCATGCCTACCGTGGTCGTATACACCAGACCCAGGTCTGCCACGTCGATCAGGTCGTAGGTATTCACCTTTTCGCGCGGTCCGATCACACGGATATATTCGGGCAGTTCCGGCAGCACCTCGTGGATCACATCCACCATCGAAGGTCCGTGCGTCAGCACTTCGCCGGGATGAACGCGAATGACAAGCTGCACATCCGGGCGCCCCGCAAAATACTGAACACTGCGCACGATCCATTCCGCCATGGAATGGGAGAACACCTGGCGTCCCAACGTCAGGCTGTCTCCCAGCACATTCGTCGCCAGCAGCACCACCGGGCGCGAATCCAAGCCCAGCGCTGCCCGGGCTTTGTCGCCGCCCTGCACCGCCACATCCTGCCATTTGCGGGCAAAGTTTTCCCACAATGCGCCGCGCTGGCGCGCCGCGAACAGACCGTGCATGCGTTCCATCTGCTCCTCGGTCAGGGGTTCATTCTGACGCGCCGCCCACAGCGCCGAGGTATCCTGCCGCATGATCTGCGCATTTTGCGCCAGCCACATGTGGTCGCGTTGATCGCCAAATTCGTACGTCACCACCGGGATTTTGAGGTGGCGCGCCAAACGGTAAACAATGCCCAGCTCCTGAATGGT
>JBDKTF010000440.1:0-11642 GCA_039680295.1 Anaerolineaceae bacterium | reverse complement strand
GAAATGGGCATCAACATGATCCGTAACGGCTCCTGGATCATTGAACATGCTGCCGAATGCAAGGTTCCCCTGCTGCTCATGCAGGGCAGCGCGGACCATCTGGTTTCGCCCGCAGCCACCCAATCCTTTGCCGAAAAAGCGACAGGGTGCTCCCTTACCTACAAAATTTGGGATGGTTTTTATCACGAGACGCACAACGAACCGCAAAAAGCTCAGGTTCTGCAAACCATGACAGATTGGCTGGATCTGCAGGTGAGCGCTGCCTGAATCGTCTCAAAAACCCCTTAACCGAATCAAAAACCGCTCTGTCAGCATTGTTTCAATCAAATGGTGACAAATATCAGTCTTCGTCTGTTGACCTTGGGACTTGACCCAAAATGCTCCAGGGGCTAAAATGAATTCGTAATGAGGAGTGTGTCCTCAAAAATGAAAAAGCCTGTTCAGAAACCGATCGATAGATTTGGGGTGGAGACCGGATGAAAATTCCGGCGATAAACCATATCGATGGGTTTTGACGGCTTTTTTGACCTTTATTAACTTCAGAATCCGTTATCGTTTCGCCAAGTAAGGAGTTTGCCAATGAGTGATTATTTGTTCCGTGGTAAGCTCGCCGATCTGGATCCCGATGTTTATGAGCTGACGCAGCTCGAAGCAGAGCGTCAGGTTCGTAAACTCATCCTGATTCCGAGCGAAAGCGCCGCGCCGATGGCTGTCCGCGAGGCACTTGGGTCTGCATTCCAGAATCTTTATGCTGAAGGTTATCCGGATGAAGAAATGCGTTGGATGACCGAAGAAGAGATTTTGGATTATCCTGCACAACTGGCGCATTATCGCCGCTATTCTGATCCCCGTTATTATAAGGGCGTTGAATACGCAGATATCATTGAATCGCTGGCTCGCCGCCGCTGCGCAGAAGTGTTTGCAACAAACGGCGTCAGCCCTGAAAGCATGTACGTCAATGTTCAACCGCTTTCAGGCGCTCCCGCAAACAATGCTGTTTATACAGCGTTGATTGAACCTGGCGACACCATTCTGGGCATGAATTTGCTCCATGGTGGTCATCTTTCCCATGGATCATCGGTCAATCGCTCTGGTAAGCTCTACAAAGCCATGCACTATACCATTGACGATGAGACCGAACAGATCAACTACGATGCGCTCGAAGCGCTGGCGCTGGAATGCAAACCCAGAGTCATCATCGCCGGTTTCTCTTCCTACCCGTTCGTTCCTGATTGGGCGCGCTTCCGCGCGGTCGCCGATAAAGTCGGCGCATATCTGCTGGCAGATATCTCCCACATCTCCGGGTTGGTCGCAACCGGTACCGTGCCCTCCCCCGTTGGGTACGCTCACATCATCACCTTCACCACGCACAAGACCCTCTGCGGTCCACGTGGCGCAGTGGTTCTCACCACCGACGCTGCCCTCGCAAAGAAACTGGACAAGGGCGTCTTCCCAGGCGAACAGGGTGGTCCGCACATGCACACCATTGCTGCTCTGGCGACCACGCTCAAACTGGCGAAAACCGACCAGTTCAAGGAATTGCAGCATCAGATCGTCAAGAACTGCGCCGCTCTGGTGAAACGCCTCCAGGAACGCGGCTTCAAGATCCCCTTCGGCGGCACCAACACCCACCTTGCCAACCTGGACTGCAAGTCCATTGTTGGACCTGACGGCACCGCCCTCAATGGTGATCTGGCTGCCCGCATTCTCGATCTGGTTGGCATCGTCCTCAACCGCAACACCATCCCCGGCGACAAAACCGCCGCCCACTCCACGGGCATCCGCTTTGGTACCCCCTGGATGACACAGCGCGGTTTGAAGGAAGCCGATATGGTTGCCGTGGCAGACATCATCGCAGACGTGCTGCGCGCCATCACCCCATACACCGTGGAAACCCGCAAGGGTCCTGCCGAACGCGCCAAGATCGATTTCGCTGTCTTCGAAGATGCCAAGCAGCGCGTGCGCCAACTGGCTGAAAAAGCCGGTGTGAATGAAGATACCACCCGCCACGCCTACCCGCATTTCTTCTATCTGAATGATCAGCCCGAAAGCAAAAGCGACTGGGCGACCTACGAGCTGAAGGGTGACACCGTTCGTGACTTCCTCAATTACACCCTCTCCAGCGATGTGGAAGCCTTGAAACCCGGTCAGCGCCAGTTGACCCGCATGGTCACCCCCAAGGGCGCCGTGGACGGCGCTTTGAGCTGTGTGGAACCCAAGCTCTTCCGGCTGACTGTTTCGTCCAAACAGGCAGGGCTGGCAGCCACCTGGCTGCGTGACCTGTCGGATGGTTTCGTTGCCTTCGACGCCGATTCCTCCCGCCGTATGCCCGGACCCATCGTGGTGAACGAAGTCGCAGCCGAATCGGGTTTGAATGCCTCCGGTGATCCGGTGGACGCTCGCAAACCCTACTTCATCGGCATGTCCGCCAGCAATGGCAAAGCGCTGCCTTCCTTCCAATGGGAAGAAAAAGAAGGCGAAATCCGCAAGACCGGACTGAATGAAACTCACCGCAAGATGGGCGCCAAGATGGTTCCCTTCGCCGGATGGGATATGCCCGTCTGGTACACCTCGGTGATGGAAGAACACCTCGCCACCCGTCAGGCAGCCGGTTTGTTCGACGTCTCGCACATGGGTGTTTATCAGGCAGAAGGTCCCGATGCAGTCGCTTTCCTCGATAGTGTTTGCGGGAATGATATCGCCGCGCTCGCCGTCGGTGAATCCTGCTACACCCACTTCCTCGATCCTGACGCGAACGTGATCGATGATACCCTCATCTACCGCCGCGCCGAAGATAAGATTCTGGTCGTGGTCAACGCATCCAACGATGACAAGGACCGCACCTGGTTGGAAGCCGTCCGCGACGGCAAGGTCAAAGTGGACAACGACCGCCCCGATGCGCACGCTTTCGGCTATAACGTCGTATTCCGCAATCTGCGTGATCCCAAAGCTGGCAAAGACATGCGTGTGGATGTCGCCCTTCAGGGACCCCGCTCACGCGATATCCTGCTGGCGTTGGGTGTAGATGCGAAGAACCGCAAACGCATCATGGCGCTCAAACGCACCCAGTTGTGCGACGCCGTGGTCGGCGGTTTTGATCTGATCGTCTCGCGCACCGGCTATACCGGCGAAAAGATGGCGTTCGAACTCTTTGTCCACCCCGATAAAATCGTGGACCTCTGGAATGCCCTGCTGGCTGCCGGTAAAGATTTCGGTTTGAAACCCTGCGGTTTGGGCGCGCGCGACTCTCTGCGCACCGAAGCCGGTCTGCCGCTCTACGGAGACGAAATGGCTGGCGATCTGGGTTTGGGCGTGGCGGAAGCCGGATTCGGCTCATACGTCAAAACCTATAAACCCTGGTTCATCGGGCGCAAAGCCTACATCGAGCGCGAAAAGACCCGCACCGGTGTGGTGGCGCGCTTCCGCTTTGCCGAAAAGGGTGTACGCAGCGCACATCACGGCGACCCCGTGGTCGACGCGAAGGGACGTGTCATCGGTCGCGTCACCTGCTGTGCCATTGACAGCGAAGGTTATTGGACCGGTCAGGCGTTCGTGGAGCTCAAATACGCCGTGGAAGGCACGCCCATCTTTGTTTACCAGGGCTCGCCGAAATCCACCGGTAAAGTCCCTGCGGAACTGAACGCCGGTGACAAGGTCACCCTGCCCGCACCCGCAACAGTCGTAAGCCGCTTCCCGAAAGCCTAGCGGTATTCAGGTTCATTACCACATCCAGGTTTGCCTGTGGCACTCCACAGAAGGGTTCAGACTGGCATTCAACGCTCGGCGGTGAGCGGTGCCAATCAGATCCTTCCACGGCACGGGCAAACCTGGGACATCCATCCCATACAATTGAATATCGTCAAAGGAGCAGCAGGAACCTTCCTGCCTCACGGGTGTCCGGCGTTTTCAGAGGTGGATCAAATGGGGTCTCCCCATTTCAAAATACCTGTCCGAACTTTTTCTAATTAGAAGGAGAAAGAATGCAGACACCTTGGGATCATCGGTATGCCCAGCGCACGCAGCGCATGAAGAGTTCAGCTATCCGCGAACTTCTCAAATTAACCGAAAAACCAGACGTAATCTCGTTTGCCGGTGGTATGCCGGCGCCTGAAGTTTTCCCGGTGGAAGAGTTTCGCCGCGCCTGTGACTATGTGCTGACCAATAACCCGGCACAAGCACTGCAGTATGGCGCAACTGAAGGCTTCAAACCTCTGCGCGATTTGATCGCACGACATGAGGCTCAGTTTGGGATCAACGTCACTACCGATAACATCCTGGTCACCTCCGGCTCACAGCAGGCATTGGACCTGCTCGGTAGAATCTTAATCAACCGCGGAGACCGCATTCTGGTGGAATCACCCACCTATCTGGGGGCGCTGCAAGCCTGGAATGCTTATGGCGCCGAATATGTTCCGGTCACTTCGGATGAAAATGGAATGAATACCGATGCGCTTGAAGAAGCCCTGCGCACCGGTCCAAAATTCATTTACTGCCTCCCCAATTTTCAAAATCCTACCGGCGTTACCCTGTCGCTCGAACGCCGCCACAAACTGGTTGAACTGGCTGATCGTTACGGTGTTCCGATCATCGAAGACGACCCCTATGGTCAATTACGCTACGAAGGCGAACACCTGCCCTCTGTTGCCGTACTGGACGGCAAGATCCGCTCTGGCGATTCCTGCTACCGCGGCAATGTCATCTATCTGAGCACCTTCTCCAAAATTCTGGCGCCCGGTCTGCGTCTGGCATGGGTCATCGCGCCGCCAGAAGTCATTCTCAAACTCACCCAGGCAAAGCAGGGCGCTGATCTGCACACAGCCACCTTCACCCAGGCAGTTGCCTACGAAGTGGCGAAAAACGGCTTTATCAACGAGCATGTCAAGGTCATTAACGCAGTCTATTCCGAGCGGCGCGACGTTATGCTCGATGCTCTGGCGGAATGCATGCCCAAAGGTGTCACCTGGACTCACCCCCAGGGTGGTTTGTTCCTGTGGGTGAAACTGCCTGAGAGCCTCAATTCACAGGATATTTTCGAGACGGCGGTTGCGCAGAAGGTTGCCTTTGTACCCGGTGGATCGTTCCACCCCTGCGGCGGCGGAGAGAACACCATGCGTCTGAATTTCTCCTTCTGCAAACCCGAAGTCATTGTCGAAGGAATTCACCGCCTCAGCAACGCCATCAAGATCGCGCTCGACAAGGCGTGATCCACCCTCGAACCAGAATCACAGGAGATGGGCTTTCACCAGCCCATCTCTTTTTTATTGGGTCAGCATGTCAGTTCCAGTCCCGACGGGGTTCTTAATGTATAATCGTACCAGTCATGAACACATTGATCTTTCTCAAACTGGGCGGATCACTCATCACGCAGAAGAATCGCGCGCATACAGTTCGCCGCGCCGTGTTGGCAAGACTGGCGGCTGAAATTGCCGCCGCTCATGCCCGGTGTCCGCAGCTTCAACTTGTTCTCGGGCACGGTTCCGGTTCGTTTGGGCACACCGCCGCAAAAAAGTATGGCACCCGGCAGGGTGTTCAGGGTGAAACCGGGTGGCAGGGTTTCGTTGAGGTCTGGCGTGAAGCCCGCGACCTGAACAACACCGTTCTGGCGGCGCTGCGTGAAGTGAATCTCCCCGTTCTGGCAGTTCCGCCCTCCGCCTGCGCCGTCTGCGAGAATGGGCGCATCCTCTCCTGGGATACCGGCGCGCTGCAAAGCACAATCAACGCCGGGCTCATTCCACTGGTCTACGGCGACGTGGCGTTTGACCAGACGCTGGGCGGTACGATCGTCTCCACCGAAGACGTCTTTTTCCATCTCGCTGCCGTGCTTCATCCCAAGCGCATTTTACTGGCAGGTCGCGAAGAGGGTGTCTGGGAAGATTACCCCCGTGATACACGCCTCATCCCTTTGATCACGCCCGACAATCTCCCTCAAATTACGGCTGCCCTGCAAGGCTCAGCGGCGGTGGACGTAACAGGAGGCATGGAAGACAAAGTGCGCCGGATGGTCGCACTGGTTCAGCAGATACCGGAACTGGAAGTTCAAATTTTTTCCGGAATTCAACCCGAAAACGTGACGCAATCGCTGTTGGGAGAAAATTTTGGAACTGTGATTCGTTCATAACCTGTCAGGAGGGATTTGCATGTTATTTACCCGCCAACAACTCGAAGCCATCGAAGATCAGAGTCTGGCGCCTTACGGAATGCGCAGCATGAATACCCGCGGGCGCGCCCATCCGGAAGACGAGCCCGATTACCGCACCGTCTACCAGCGGGACCGCGACCGCGTGCTGCACACAACCGCATTTCGCCGCCTGGAATATAAAACCCAGGTCTTCATCAATTACGAAGGGGATTACTACCGCACCCGCCTCACCCACACGCTGGAGGTGGCGCAAATTGGTCGCACGATCGCCCGCGCGTTGGGCGCTAATGAAGACCTGGTGGAAACCATCTGTCTGGCGCATGATATCGGTCACCCACCTTTCGGGCATTCCGGCGAAACGATTTTGGCACGGCTGATGAAGGATTACGGCGGATTCGACCACAACCGGCAGTCATTCCGCATCGTGACACAGCTTGAAAATCGCTACCCCGAATTTTCCGGTCTCAACCTGTCGTGGGAAGTGCTGGAAGGCATGGTCAAGCACGAGACGGAATATGATCGTTCTGATGCGCAGGATTTCAATCCCGAACTGCGCGGATCGCTGGAAGCCCAGATCACCAACATCGCCGACGAACTGGCGTACACCGCCCACGATCTGGACGACGGCTTGCGTTCAGGCATGATCACCCCCAACATGTTTGAAGGTATGGCGCTGTGGGAGATTCTATTGAGCAGTCTGGCATGGCGCGGCACCGAAATGGATGAGCTCACCCGCAACCGTCTCATCCGCCGATTGATCGGAATGGAAGTCACCGACGCCGTTTCCTCCTCTGATGCCCGCCTGCGCGAAAGCCGGGTGCGTTCCGTGGAGGAGCTTCAACGTCTGCCGTATAATGTGATCGGCTTCAGCGAAGAAATGCACCGCCGCAACCGTGAAATCAAGGATTTTCTGTACAGCAACCTGTACCGGCATTACCGGGTGGTGCGTATGCAGGTGAAGGCAGAACGTATTCTCACCGAACTCTTCCAGGCGTATCACGAAGAGCCGACCATCCTACCCAGGCATGTTCAGACGCAAATCGAGGAAAAAGGACTGGAGCGCACCCTCTGTGATTACATTGCCGGGATGACAGATCGCTTTGCCGTGGAAGAATATCAGAAGCTTTTCGATCCATCCTTGCTGCCGTAAGGATGAACCGGGAAATCACCCCAAAATGCCCTCTGGACAATCCGGGTAGCATTCTTTATAATTCTTTTTTGCTGTTGATCGTTCGGCAGCAAGCAGATCAATACTTTACCTGCACGAAAATCTGATTGAATGGTTGGAGAAAGATTCATTATGAGTGAAGTTTCATACCTGACTGAAGAAGGCGCACGTCGGTTACATGAAGAGCTGGAATATCTCAAAGGACCCGCTCGTGAACAATTGGCTGGGCGTCTGCGTGCTGCAATTCAGATGGGTGACCTTTCTGAAAATGCGGATTATATTTCTGCAAAAGAGGATCAGGGATTTATGGAAGGACGCATCCAGGAACTGGATGCCGTACTGCGTAATGTGGTCATCCTGAATGAAGATGGTCATCATGATGAGGTCAATGTGGGCTCCCACGTGACCATTCAGGAAGATAATTTCGAACCCGAAACCTATTATCTGGTGGGACCCAAGGAAGCGGATCCACGCAATGGACGCATTTCGCACGAATCTCCCATCGGGCGTGCGCTGCTGGGGCACAGGGCGGGCGAAGAAGTGACCGCTGATACCCCTGCCGGTTCCATTAAATTAATCATCCTCAAGATCGAATAATCACGACGGAGAACGATTAACCGGCTGTCCCTCAAGTTGGGGACAGCCGGTTTCTTTTAATCTTCATTCACATCGATGAAAAAGGGCGGACCCAGGTCCGCCCTTAATGTTTCAAGAAAAGCGCTCAACTAAGCTTGCGACGCTGCCTGTTCCTTGGGCCAGATCGCCAGTTCCAACGTCAACCGGTCGAAGTAGCTGTTCGCCGGGAGCGCGCCCTGACCGTAGTTCATATCCACCACACGGGCTTCCAACTGCAGGGTGGCGGTTTCCAGCAGCACACGCTTTCCGGGTTCCATCAGCACCGGTTCGCCTTTGGATTCCAGCCGGGCGCGGATGGTGGCATCGTCGAAGGCGTGTTCACTCATCAACACTTTGGTGACCGTTTGAATGTCATTCTTGTCGAACAGCCAGACTTCAAATGCCGTCACCTTTTTGGGGTCGCCCACACCGATGGTATCCGAAATGCCGATGCCGCACTCGCCCAGGAATTCACCTGAAGGCGCGTCAATGCTGAACGAATCATCGAAGAGGTCATCACCCTGCCGATAGGTGGACATGAACTGCGCCACTGGAGCTTCCTGCCCCTGGGCAGAATAATCGGTGCGTTCCACCTGACGATTGTATTCCGCCGCTTCAGATGCAGGCGTGGCTTCGCCGTTTCCACGGCGCTTGTTGCGCACCAGGAAAATGTATGCCAGAGCGCCGCCGATCACCAGCGCCAGAAGGCACAAAACAACCAGCACCACCGTCAATGTACCGGTTTTCGGTTTCTCTTCCGTTGCTGTCGGCGTAACCGCCGCAGTCGTCACCTGCCCCGGAACGATTTCAGTCGCCTGAGCTGCTTCCGGCGTCGTCTGAGCGGGCAGTTCACCCGTTTCCACCACAGCGCTGAACGCCAGAATTTCAGCGGGGGTCAATTGGCTGGGCGCCGCCTGGACATCCACGAGTACCTTGCTCGCATCCGGTCCCAGATCTTCCCACCGCTGAATTGCCAGCGCCTTGTCTGGAACTTTGGAATACGAATCGATCGCCATTCGCAGGTAATCGGCTTTCAGATCAGACCGCAAATAGGCAGGGGTAGCGTCCGTCCACTCAACCGGGAACAGCCACCAGCCCAACAACATCCATCCCAACAGCAGACCGATCACCAATCCGGCGATTCCGGTAACCAGCGGGTTTTTGAGTTGCTCGCGAATTTTATCCATTTTCTGCTCCTGATGTCGTTCGTCGAATGCCCATAAGTCAGACATTCACCATTTTAGAACGAATGGTTAAAAAGAACAATGAAATTTCTGTATACAATGTTGCAAGGATTATGCCGATTCAGAGTTGGAATCAGCCGTCACCTGTTCCAGTAAGAATGTTTCGCTGCAATTCAGGCATTGGGCTTCTCGCTTGTTTGCCTCAACCAGTAACCCGCCGCACTTCGGACAACGCGTTGCCAGAGGGCGCTTCCAACTGGTGAACGAGCAGGTTGGATAATTCTCACATCCGTAGAATACCCGTCCTTTGCGCGTTTTGCGCTGCACCAGCTCGCCGCCGTCTTCAGGGCAGGTCACGCCGATTTTTTCCAGCCAGGGTTCCGTGTGCCGGCAGGTGGGGAAATTGGAGCAGCTGATGAATTTGCCAAACCGTCCCCAGCGGATCACCAGTTCGCCGCCGCAGTCGGGGCAGGGTCGCCCCACTTTTTCCAGCTCCGCCTTTGCGACCGGCATTTCAGCCTGAGCCTTCTTGACCTGCTCAGAGAAAGGTGCGTAGAACTGGCGGATCACATCCACCCAGGCGCGCTTGCCGTCTGCCACGTCATCCAGATCGTCTTCCATTCGCGCGGTAAAACTTACATCCACAATCTCTGGAAAATGCGAAACCAGCAAATTATTCACCAAAATGCCCGTTTCGGTGGGCGTCAGACGCTTGTTTTCCCGCGTCACATAACCGCGTTCCTGAATGGTGGATAGAATGGGCGCATAGGTGGAAGGTCGCCCGATGCCGTTTTCTTCCAGCACCTGCACCAGCGAAGCCTCGGTATACCGGGGCGGAGGCTGGGTGAAATGCTGTTCGGGAAGCACCTTGACCAACCGCTGCGTCTGACCTTCTGCCACGATTGCCGGAATGCGCTGATTTTCAGTATCTTCCACCTTCTGATCGTCGTCCCGCGATTCTTCATAGACCACCAGAAAACCGGGGAAACGCACCGTTGAGCCAGACGTGCGCAGCAGATATTGATGCGCCGCGCCGTTTGCGGTAATTTCGACCGTGAGGGTGTCGTATACCGCAGATTCCATCTGTGAAGATACGAACCGCTGCCAGACGAGCTGGTACAGGCGGAATTGATCGCTGGTCAGGAAGGTTTTGACCCGTTCCGGTTCACGCAGCACACTGGTGGGACGAATGGCTTCATGGGCTTCCTGCGCTCCCACCGCGCGCGTACGATACTGGGGTGGGGTTTCAGGCAGGAAATCTCCGCCGTAGCGCTGTTGAATAAACTCACGTACTTCTTTCTGTGCCAGTTCAGAAACGTTGGTCGAATCGGTACGCATATAGGTGATCAGACCGGTGCCGCTTCCCTCGTCCATATCCAGACCTTCATATAGCTGTTGGGCAATCGCCATGGTGCGTCGGGCGGTAAATCCCAACCGGCGCGAGGCTTCCTGCTGCAAGGTGCTGGTTATGAAGGGCGCAGCGGGCTTTTTCCGCCGTTCACCCCGTTTGATCTTGCTGATGATATATGATGCTTTGCCCAGGTCCGTCACCAGGGGATCCACCTGCGTCTGATTCTTCAGGTCGGCGTCTTCATCGTCCACCCGCGCCAGTTTCGCCAGATAGCTGCTCCTGCTGCCTTCAGGCTTCAATTCCACAGCAAAGGTCCAGTACTCTTCGGGGTTAAAGGCATCAATCTCGCGCTCGCGTTCCACCACCAGCCGCAGCGCCACCGACTGCACCCGACCCGCAGAAAGGCGGCTGCGCACCTTCTCCCACAAAAGGGGAGAAATGCTGTACCCCACCAGACGATCCAGAATGCGGCGCCCCTGTTGCGCGTTGACCAGGTCCATATCCACCTGGCGCGGATGGGCAAACGCATCGGCAATCGCGGGTTGGGTAATCTCGTGAAACACAACCCGTTTGGAGATCGCTGGATCGATTTCTACGGCTTCCATCAGGTGCCAGGCAATGGCTTCACCTTCGCGGTCAGGGTCGGTGGCGAGGTATATTTCTGCCGACGACTTCGCCAGTTCCTTCAATTCTTTCACCACCGGGCGCTTCTCGTTGGGAACGCGGTATTTGGGGGTGAAATTATGATCCACGTCCACCGATAATTCCGAGCGCAGCAAATCGCGCACGTGTCCCACCGAAGCGCGGACAGTGTATCCCTTTCCCAGAAAGCGACCCACGGTTCTGGCTTTCGCCGGAGATTCGACGATCACCAGCTTGCCCGAACGCGCTGGGGCAGACGCCTTGCGCGGTTTCCGTTCGGGTGGCGTCAATCCTTCATGGGCGGGGGTGCGTCCGGTGCGGTACAGCTTTGTGCCGCACACCCCGCAGGTTCCACGGGTAATGGGCGTGCCCGATGCGTTATAGTCCGCCACCGGATCAACTATTTCACGCTTGGTTTTACATTTCAAACAGTAGGCTTCCACCATCCAATTCTCATACAGATAATTTTCCTTGCCAGTTTCTTTCAGGCGGTTGACCACCTCACGCACGCGCTGTGCCTGATCCTTCCGGCAGATCAGCAGT
>JBDKTF010000131.1:0-4629 GCA_039680295.1 Anaerolineaceae bacterium | reverse complement strand
ATCTGGTGAATGCCCCAGCCCTGCGCCAGGAACTGCTCGAGCGCGGAGTGGGGCTTTCTTCTTCCACCGATAGTGAAGTGATCACGATGATGCTGGCTGGCGCACGTGGAAGCACCTGGATGGAACGCATCCAGAGTGTGATGAAGAAATGGAACGGGGCTTATTCGCTGGTTATTCTTACCAGCAATGGTGTCTATGCGGTGCGCGATCCCTGGGGATTCCGTCCGCTCTCTGTGGGATTGCTGCCCAACGGCGGTCACGCCGCAGCCTCAGAAAGCTGCGCTTTGCAGACCCTGGGCTGTCTGGCGATCCGTGAGATCAAGCCGGGTGAAATTGTTGCCCTCAGTAACACGGCACTGACCATCCGGCAGGCGCTTCCGCCGAAATCCCGTCTGGCATCCTGCACATTCGAGCATATCTACTTCGCGCGCCCCGACAGCATCTGGAACGGGAAGAATGTTCATGAAGTGCGGCAGCGTTTGGGTCGCCAGCTCGCGCAGGAATCGCCAATCGAGGCGGATGTGGTGATCTCCATCCCCGATTCAGCCACCCCGGCTGCCATCGGATACGCTCTCGAAAGCGGAATTCCGTACAGCGAAGGATTTGTCAAGAATCGTTACATCGGGCGCACGTTTATTCAACCGACTGAGTCTCTTCGCCAGAAAGGAGTGACCCTCAAATTTAACGTTTTGCAATCCAATATCTGTGACCGCCGGGTGATTGTCATCGACGATAGCATCGTGCGTGGAACGACCACGATCCCGTTGATCCGTATGCTGCGTGAGGCAGGAGCGAAGGAAATTCACATGCGTGTGACATCACCCCCCATCGTTCATCCGTGTTTTATGGGCGTCGATATGGGAACCTACGAAGAATTGATTGCTCACCGCATGACCGTTGACGAGATCCGTCAGGCGTTTGATGTCGATTCGCTCAATTATCTATCCCTGGATGGGATGATGAAGGCTATCGGGAGTACGAGTGGTTATTGCAATGCTTGCTTCACTGGTCGTTACCCATTCGCCATTCACTCACCCATATCCAAAACTGGATTTGAACGCCAGGATGAGGAAAATGAAGACTGATGCTCAGAAATTGCACGGTATGAAAGTATTGCTGGTTGGCTCTGGAGGTCGCGAGCATGCCATTGCCTGGAAGCTCAGCCAATCACCGCGTATTGACAGACTATTCATTGCCCCCGGGAATGCTGGAACGGCAGCTCTGGGAACGAATGTTTCGATCGGCGCCGAAGACATACCCGCGCTGGTTGAATTTGCACGTGATCAAAACATGGATCTGGTTATGGTTGGACCTGAAGCTCCTCTTGCCGAGGGATTGGCAGACGCCCTTCAGGCAAACGGGATACCCGTTTTCGGTCCAACGCGTCTTGCTGCCCAGATGGAAACTTCGAAAATTTTTTCCAAGGCATTTATGGCGCGGCACGGTATTCCCACTGCGCGCTACGCCGCTTTTACCGATTACACACTCGCACTGAATCATTTGAATTCGGTCGATTACCCGGTCGTGATCAAAGCCTCTGGGTTGGCAGCGGGAAAAGGGGTGCTCATTCCGGGCTCCAAGGAAGAAGCGCGCCAGACGCTTTATGATTTGATGGTTGGCAACCTTCTGGGCGCAGTCGGTCACGACGTTGTCATCGAGGAGCGGCTGGAAGGAGAAGAAGTATCGCTGCTGGCTTTCACCGACGGCGTTACAGTCTGTTCGATGCCGCCTGCGCAGGATCACAAACGCCTTCTGGTCGACGACCGCGGACCGAATACTGGCGGTATGGGCGCGTATGCCCCGGCGCCGGTTTGCCCGCCCGCGCTGGTGAAGGAATTGACCCAAACGATCCTGCAAACCGCTGTGGATGGCTTGCGTTCTGAAGGCATCCCTTATCGGGGGGTGTTATACGCCGGGTTAATGCTCACCGCAGATGGTCCGAGGGTGTTGGAATTCAATTGCAGATTTGGCGATCCAGAAACGCAGGTATTGATGCCGTTACTGGACAGCGATTTGATTGATATCGCAGAAAGCTGTGTCAACGGCACACTCGATCAGATGGAGATCCATTGGAAAAACGAAGCCTGCGCGTGTTTCGTGCTTGCCTCCGCAGGTTACCCGGGAAAGAGTGTGACGGGTTTGCCCATTCACGGGTTGGAGACACGCCGCGAGCACCGCACGGTCTTCCATGCCGCCACGCGTCAGAATGGCGAACAAATCCTGACCTCGGGAGGGCGGGTTCTGGGGGTGACCGCATGGGATAAGACACTCAAGGGCGCGATTGAACTCGCCAGATCGACAATCGGTGAGATCCATTTCGAAGGCATGCAGTACCGCGAGGATATTGGCGCGCGCGGGCTGCGGCATCAATGTGAATTGCCGTCTGCCTATGCCACGGCTGGCGTGAATATCGATGCCGGCAACCGGGCGGTGCGCCTGATGAGCGACGCTGTGCGCTCAACCTATAACCGGCATGTGCTGGACGGCATCGGTTCTTTTGGAGGGATGCTGGACGCTTCCCATTTGAAATCCATGGAACGCCCCATTCTGGTTTCTTCCACCGATGGCGTGGGCACCAAGATTATGGTGGCGGCACAGGCGGGACGTTACTGCGGATTGGGATATGACATTGTCAATCACTGCATTGACGATATTCTGGTGCAGGGCGCCCGACCGCTTTTCTTTCTGGATTATTTCGCCAGCTCCTGTTTACAACCTGAGATGGTCGCTGAAATTGTCATGGGCATGGCAGATGCCTGCCGTGAAGCCGGGTGTGTATTGATTGGCGGCGAGACAGCCGAAATGCCCGGCGTTTATCAGGAAAATGAGCTGGATATCGCCGGGACAATCGTGGGTCTGGTGGAGTACGACAAGATTTTATCGAAAACCAGATTGCAGCCCGGTGATCTGCTGGTTGGGCTGCGTTCTTCCGGATTCCATACCAACGGTTTTTCGCTTTTACGGCATGTCTTTAACGACACACCGCTCGATACCGTTTTCCCAGGCATGGATTGCCCGCTCGAGGATGCTCTGTTGGAACCCCATCGTTCCTACCTGTCGCTGCTTGGTCCAGTGCTGGATGCTCCCGATTCCCCCGTCAAGGCGTTAGCGCATCTCACCGGCGGCGGAATCATTGAAAATCTTCCCCGTGTCTTGCCGCAGCACCTGGACGCGCATGTTCGACGGGGGTCCTGGCCGGTGCCTCCGATTTTCTCCATCGTTCAACAGAAAGGAAATGTATCCAACGATGAAATGCTGCGGGTTTTCAACATGGGGATCGGGATGGTTGCGGTGCTCGCCCCTGAAAATCTGACGCGTTTTCAGGAAATGCTGCCCGAAGAAGCCTGGGTAATTGGTGAACTGACTGCCGGAGATCGAAAGTTTATTTTAGAATGATCACAGAATATTCTTCCATGCCAAACCAGCCTGCCCGATTTGTTGTTCTAATCTCTGGTAACGGAAGCAATTTGCAAGCGGTGATGGATGCCTGTCAGGCTGGGAGATTTAATGCTCAGGTGGTGGCAGTGTTTTCGAGCAAGTTCGATGTCTATGGATTGCAGCGTGCAGCCAGAGCGGGTATTCCCGCCATTGCGGTTCCCAAGCCAAAGGAACTGGATCGGCAAATTTACGATGCTGATCTGGCAGAGCGGGTTGCGGCTTTTGAACCGGATTGCGTCCTTCTTTTGGGATGGATGAGAATCTTGACCTCCGCTTTTTTGGACCGCTTCCATAACCGGGTGATCAATCTGCATCCGGCGCTCCCTGGAACTTTTCCGGGTACGCATGCCATCGAACGCGCTTTTGAAGCCTATCAAAATCGAGAGATCACGTACACCGGAGTGATGGTTCACCGGGTACCGGATGAAGGCGTGGACTGTGGTCCAGTTCTTGGGACGGAGATTGTGCCGATCTTCCCCGAAGACTGCTTTGAAACCCTGGAAGCACGCGTTCATCAAACTGAACACCATCTGCTGTTGAATGTTTTGGCGGAACTGCTGATCGCTGATCAGGAGCAGGAAATCTGTCCAATTCTTGTGAATTGATGATCCGAAAAGAGGAAATCTTATGCCAAGAGCCATCCTATCTGTTTATGACAAGACCGGTTTGATCGAATTTGCGGCGCAGCTTGTCCAGATGAACTGGACACTCATCGCGTCTGGCGGAACTGCGCGGGTATTGAGGGAGAACAACCTGCCCGTCACGGAAGTTGCCGATTACACCGGATCGCCGGAAATCTTATCCGGGCGGGTGAAAACCCTGCATCCAGCCATTCACGGCGGGTTATTAGCCCGTCCAACGCCGGAAGATCGTCAGCAGCTCATTGATCTGGGCTGGGATTGGATCGATCTCGTTGCGGTTAATCTGTATCCCTTTGAAAAAACGGTTGCCGACCCGGATGTGACCCTGGCGGACGCGATCGAAAACATCGACATCGGCGGGGTGACGCTGATCCGCGCCGCCGCCAAGAACTTCGAACGTGTGACCCTGGTATGCGATCCCGGGGACTATGCCCGGGTGGCGGATGAGCTGAAAGAAAACGGAGCGACATCACCTGAAACACGCCGCAGTCTGGCGATCAAGGGATTCCAACAAACCGCCCATTATGATGCGGCAATCTCGCAATACCTG
>JBDKTF010000144.1:0-1896 GCA_039680295.1 Anaerolineaceae bacterium | reverse complement strand
TTCAGGGTCCGATTTTCACCAGCCCCAATACACAATCTCTTGCCCTCGCGGGGCAGGCATTTGTTCAGAGCATTTCACCTCTCTATTACCGTTTTGCCACCTGGATACGCCAGTTGGTGAACGGCTCGCCCGTTTATGATCCCCTTGTGATTGTTTTGGTCTGGACGCTGCTCTTCACATGGATTTGCATCTGGGCAGGATGGTCAAACCGGAGACAGCAAAACAGTATCTACTGGCTGCTGCCCGCTCTGCTCGTCACCGCTGGATTATCTGGCTATGCGCAGAAAAGCATCGTCCCGCTCTTCTTCCTGCTCGCTGCGCTTCTTCTCCTCACCATCTATGTTTCCCATCTTAATCGTGAACGCCGCTGGACCGCGGCGCAGGTCGATTTCTCTACAGACGTGCGCCTCGATATTGCCCTGACCTCGGGTTTTTGCGTCATCGTTCTGCTGGTGGCTGCCGTGCTTGCACCGTCCTTCTCGTATCAGGATATAACCCGGTGGTGGGAAAAAATCACCCAACCTGCCGCATCCACCGGCGCCGCCGATGCTGCCCAATCTTTCGGGCTTCGGGCGCCCACTCGCATCGCTCCCCTTGCTTCCTACCAATCCCCCGGTCTGCCACAGGAGCATCTGATCGGCGCAGGACCTGAACTGTCTCGGCAGGTAGTCTTCACGGTGGCAGCCGATGATGCTCCCTTTGCACCGTGGCTTGGTGAAACCCGCGCGCTTCCGCGCCACTACTGGCGTACCCGAACGTATGATTTCTACACCGGGCACGGCTGGTCGACCAGCGCCACGCACACGATGGATTATGCCGCCCGTGCACTTTTGAACGAAGTCCCGCCAATCAAAGACCCCAAATTGACCATTCGCCTCCAGGGGATATCCGAAACAATGGATGGCTTATTCATTTTCACCGGTATCCCATTAAACACAGATACGGCTGTCAGTCTGGCTTATCGCAGTAACACAGATTTATTCGGTGGACTTGTTGCCAATGACGCCTATACCATCCAGGTCGCTCTTCCCATTCATACGCAGACACAATTAATCGGCACGCAAAATTCCCTCCCGACATGGATCACCACCCGCTACCTTCGCTTACCTGACAGTCTGCCAGACAGGGTCACCCGTCTTGCCCGTCAGATCACGGCGAGCGAAGTCTCTCCCTATGAACAGGCGCTTGCCATCGAAACCTATCTGCGCCAGTTTCCATACACATTGGACCTTCCAGAACCGCCTTTGCGTCAGGACGTGGTCGATAATTTTCTCTTCTCCCAAAAACAAGGTTACTGCGATTACTACGCCACAGCGATGGTTGTTCTTGCCCGCGCCGCCGGATTGCCTGCGCGATTGGTTACCGGGTATGCCAGCGGCAGGTACGATTCGCTCACAGGGCGTTGGATGGTTACCGAAGCAGACGCTCATTCCTGGGCTGAAATCTATCTGCCGGATGCCGGTTGGGTGGAATTTGAACCCACACCTGCTCGCAGACGTCTGAACCAGCTGGGGTCCGACGCTTCGCAGATGGGAACGACGTTTCCGCTGAGTCCGGCATCTTCTCCTGCGAAGGGGGGTCAGCATCTGAGCTGGTCCCGGGTGGGAATTGTCTTTCTGGCAGCCGTCGCGTTTCTCCTATTGGTCGGGTTGGTTCTTAATGCCATTCGACGGTTCATTTTTTACCGTCTGCCTCCCCACCGGGCTGCCCGCTGGCTGTTCCGCGATCTGCAGCATTTGGGGAGACTTTTTGGCATTCATGCCCACCCTTCCCAGACCCCACTGGAATGGATGAATTGTTTTCAGACCCGATTACTCGACCGCTCGTCTGAAGCTCTTTCAATTTCGATGCGCCGCGATCTGGAAATCATCCAGCATTTTTATCATCTGACAAGTT
>JBDKTF010000080.1:0-1932 GCA_039680295.1 Anaerolineaceae bacterium | reverse complement strand
TTCCGCCGCAAACTGCTCATCGCCCTCTCCGGCGGCACCGCCCCCGATCTGGCGCGCGTGGACATCATCTGGGTGCCTGAACTGGCTGACCAGGGTGCGCTGGCGAAATTGGACGAAACCCTCAGCGATTTTGCGACCCTCAAAGACCAGATGCTGCCTGGTCCGCTGTCCACCAACTTTTTCCGCGGTAATTATTACGGTCTGCCGCTGGACACCAACACCCGTGTGCTGATATACAATAAGGATATGTTCGCTTCGGCGGGCATCGAAGCTGCCCCCACCACCATGGACGAATTTGTGGCAGCCTGCGAAAAAATCAAGGCGCTGGGCACGGGCAAATACTGCTTCGCCGACGGCGGCACGTATGCCTGGGCAGTCAACCCCTGGATCTGGAGCTTTGGCGGCGATGTGACCGATCCTGACATCACCAAAGCCACTGGCTTCTTCAACGGCGCGAAAACCGCTGCTGCCTACCAGTTCCTGAAGGACGGCTTGGACAAGGGTTATATTCACCCCGGTATCAAGGGCGGCGGCGTGGATGCATGGGGCTCCTTCTCGAAAGACGAAGTGGCAATGCTCTTCGAAGGTCCGTGGTTCCCGTCTCTGTTTGGCAAGCAGTTCCCCGACAAGAAATACGGCATGGCTTTGATCCCGGCTGGCGAAGGCGGCTCGATCTCCGTCGTCGGTGGCGAAGACATTGTGATGTTCCAACAGTCTCAACAGAAGGAAGCAGCCGCAGAATTCATGCGCTTCATGCTCTCTGAAAAGGTCCAGCTCGAATGGGCAGCGCAGGGTCAGATGCCCGTGCTCAACACGGTTGCGGATACCGAAGAAATGAAAAATCATCCCTACTTTGGCATCTTCCTCGAGCAACTCAAGACCGCCAAAGCACGCACCCCGCATCCCGCGTGGAGCAAAATCGAAGAAATTATGACCAATACCGGCGCGGCAATCCTCAACGGCACCAGCGAAGTTCAGGCTGCTCTGGATGACGCTGTAACCAAAATCGATCCTCTCCTCGCTACACCCGCTGAATAATTTCTGTTCGCGGCACCTGTCCTGTGAAGGTCTTTGTAGACCTTCACAGGACGCCCCTCGGCGGGACGGACGATATCCGAATCCATCTTTATCAGTAAAATTAAGCGGGTTCACGACCTTTTGGTAAAGCTCTTTTCTGGAGGTCTGTCATGCATTTATCTTTGAAGGCACAACGCCGATTGATGCCCATTCTGTTCATTATTCCTGGTCTGGCATTATTTCTCATCTTCCAGCTTTACCCGCTTGCCAGAGGCTTCCAGATGAGCTTTTTTGATTGGTCCATCATGCCTAATAAACCCAGTATTTTTATCGGGCTGGACAATTACATTCAGGCTTTTCACGATCCCATCGTTGGCGTGGCTGCCAAAAACACGCTGCTTTATGCCGTTGTAACCGTTCCCGGGCAGATGATCTTTGCCATGCTGGCGGCGCTGCTGCTCAATTCCCTTCCCAAGGGGAACGGCATTTTCCGCACCATGTATTACATTCCTGTGGTCACTTCGTGGGTGATCGTTTCGCTGCTCATCCGTTACTTCTTCCAGGCACCGCAGGGTCTGGTGAACTACTACCTGGTGGAGGTTTTCCATATTCTCAAGGAGCCCGTTCAGTGGCTGGGAGATGCCCGATACGCCTTCGTGCCCATCTGGGTGCTGGGCATCTGGAAGGGTATCGGCTGGTCCATGGTCATCTTCCTGGCAGCGCTTCAGGGCGTACCCAAGGAGCTTGAAGAAGCGGCTGCCATCGACGGAGCAAATGCGACCCAGCGCTTCTTTAAAATTACTGTTCCGCTCATCAGCCCAACGGTGGTGTTCGATCTGGTGATGCTGTTGATCGGCGCGTTCAACGTCTTTCTGTCAGTTTACCTGATCACCGGCGGCGGACCCATGCAGCAGA
>JBDKTF010000605.1:0-2702 GCA_039680295.1 Anaerolineaceae bacterium | reverse complement strand
CGCCGCCGTTCCAACGCCCATACCGCCAGAATGATCCAGAAGACCATCGCCCAATCATTGTGCCCGTGACCGAACGTCTCATAAAGCACCAGCGGATTCCATAACAGCAGCCAGACCCCACTCAACGCCCGTTCAGGCGCTGCCCGTTTCAACAACGAGGCGGCTGCGGCGCCGCTCAATACCCAGAAAATGCCTCCCAGCAGCTTGAAGGCAATCACATTCGAGATCACGCCGTTTCCCGCCAGCCAGGCAGCAGCCCCCGCGCTCAGTTCCCACAACGGACCATACGCTGAAGGTGAGCCTTTCCAGGCGGAATAATCAAAAAAAGGATCCGCTTTGTAAGTATTCGCGGTGGCGACAAAGGGATTGTCACGATACACGCTCAAGATGCGTCCATGAACAATGTTGTCGAAGATGTCTGCCGCATCGTAGGGGTACATCCACAACAGCGTAAACGCCGCCAGCAGTGCACCGCCGATCACAACCACCCACGGAGAAATCCCTTTCAGACGGCGCAACGCGAACCATCCCAGCGTGTAAAAAAGCGCCGCCAGTGCAAAGGCGATCGCCAGACGCTCACGCGCCCAGGGGTCGATGTTCGAGAGATATGTCAGATCCAGACGGGGTTTGGTGTACCAGCGCGTTAACATGGCTGGCTGTGTGAAGAGGAAAACATAGATCAGCAGGCTGGCGATGGCGCTGACTGTGAGAAGTCCCATTGCCTGCCTTTGAGACAGGTGATTAAACCGCTTGATTAAAGAGTGCATCCAAAAAAGCCTGAATAGAATAATCTGCCCGAATTCTATCATCAAACCAGACGATACTGACAGAGGGGAGAATGTCCTCTGCACCAGCATCCATCCTTACCAAATTGCTCTGAATTCACCCGTCATCTCTTTTCTCTCTGCAAGAACAGACATGCTATAATCGGGGTGATTTCCCCGCAGTTCGCAAGGAGGTTCAATGTCTTTTGCTCATCTGCATGTCCACACATCGTATTCGCTGCTGGACGGCTTTTCTGATATTAAGAAGCTGGTCAAACGCGTTAAAGAAATGGGCATGCCAGCGGTTGCGATTACCGATCACGGCACCATGTTTGGTGTCGTGGAATTTTTCAAAGCCGCCACCGAAGCAGGCGTCAAACCCATCATCGGGCTGGAAGCCTACCTGTCAGCGCGCGGCATGACCGACCGCGACTCCAAACTGGATAAACATTCCTCCCACCTGCTGCTTCTGGCAGAAAATATGGTGGGGTACAAAAATCTGCTCAAGATTGCCAGCGCCGCCCAACTGGACGGCTTTTATTACTATCCCCGGATTGACCACGAATTTCTGGCGCAGCACTCCGAAGGGCTGATCGCCACCTCGGGCTGCATGGCGGCAGAAGTTCCGCGGACCATCATGCGCGAAGGCGCAGACGCTGCACGCGCCAAATTGGATTGGTATTACAACGTCTTCGGCAAGGATAATTTCTTCCTCGAGCTGCAGGAACACAACATCAAGGAATTGCCAGAGATCAACAAGGCGCTGGTCAGTCTGGGTCCGCGCTACGAGGCACGCTTCGTTGCCACCAACGACACGCATTACATCGACCCATCAGATGCGCGTTTGCAGGATGTTTTATTATCCATCCAGACCGGCTCACTGCTGAGCGACCCCAACCGCTTCCGCATGAGCGACAATTCCTATTACCTGCGTTCTCCGGAGGAAATGCAGCGTCTGTTTGGCGACGTGCCCGAGGCATTGACCAATACCCTGCTGGTCGCCGAGCGCTGCAATGTAGACCTGAGTTCCAAAGGTTATCACCTGCCGGTTTTTCCCGTTCCCGAGGGCGAAACCGCCGAATCGTTCCTGCATAAGCTATGCGAAGAAGGTCTGCACCGCCTGTACGGAGAACACGCCGACGATCCCAAAGTGCGCGAACGCTTGAATTACGAATTGGGCATCATCCACCAGATGGGCTTCGACGCCTACTTCCTCATCGTGTGGGATCTGTGCCGATACGCCCGACAGGAAGGCGTCTGGTATAACGCGCGTGGTTCCGGCGCGGGTTCCATGGTGGCGTACACACTGGACATCACCATGGTCGAACCGCTGGGATTCGGATTGATCTTCGAACGCTTCCTGAATCCGGGTCGTATTTCCATGCCCGATATCGACCTGGATTTTCAGGATGACAAACGCTCCAAAATCATGGAATACTGCGCCCATAAATACGGTGACGACAAAGTATCGCAGATCATCACCTTTGGCACCATGGGCGCCCGTCAGGCGCTGCGCGACGTGGGACGGGTGATGGATATCCCCATTCCCGAAGTCGACCGGGTGGCAAAATTGATCCCCAATATGGGCGCCAAAAGCGCGGGGATTACAGAAGCGCTGGAACAGATCCCCGAGCTGAAGAAAATCTACGACGAAGATACCCGGCTCCACGATCTGCTGGATACCGCCAGCCAGATGGAAGGCAGTGTGCGCAACGTGGGTACGCATGCCGCCGGTGTGATCCTGTGCGACCGCCCCATCATCGAATATGCGCCGCTGCACCGCCCCACCAGCAACTCCGACGAAAGCCCGATCAAAGCCGTGGCGCAGTTCGAAATGACCATTGTCGAAGGGCTGGGTCTGTTGAAAGTGGACTTTTTGGGTCTGGTCACGCTGACCATCATGGAGCGTGCCTGCGAACTGATCAAACAACGCCATGG
>JBDKTF010000048.1:0-1731 GCA_039680295.1 Anaerolineaceae bacterium | reverse complement strand
CAGTCTCGCGGTTGACGTTCATCACAACACCGTAAGCGGCTTTGCCTACGGGGTGATGTTTTACCAGAACGAATCGGGGTATTTCCCGGGCGTCTTCGAAGGAATTTCGGCGGTCAGCAATGATCTGACCGGCAATACCGTGGGGATTTATCTTGGCGGACCCATTCCAGCAGGCGTCAACCCGGTCATCCATCACAACCGCATTTATGGGGATGTGAGCAAAGACACAGGATTGGTCAACAATCTCACAAGGTCTGTGACGGCTGAAAACAACTGGTGGGGATGCAACGGCGGTGCGGGGGATGCAGCTTGCGTGGGCGTCACCGGCATGGTGGACGCAGACCCGCGGCTGGTGTTGAGCCTGACGGCGGATCAGCGCCAGTTAACGCCCGGTGGGGTGGTTCACCTGACGACCTGGCTGAACCGGAACTCGGATGGAGCAGACACATCTGCGCAGGGAACGGTGCTGGACGGCATTCCGGTGACGTACACAGCCACCGAGGGCACGCTGGACCCGGTCAGCGGCAGTCTGGTCAATGGGACGGCGGGCTTCACGTTCACCGCGCCTGATCCGGTCACAGTGCTATTCACGACCCTATCCGCCACCTTGGATCACCAGAGCGTATTCTTTATTCTGGCGCAGGGAGATCTGATTCAGGTTTCGCCGTGGAGCGATCCGGTAACCGTGCCGAATCTCACCGGAAGCAGCCCAACCGTGGTCTTCGATGGGACGAATTATCACATCTGGTACACCGATAACGGTGTGCTTTACCATGCCTCGTCACCGACACCCGATTTCGCCGGAGCGGCGGCAAGCCCGGTGACGGGTCTCGGCAGTTCCTTCCAGAACCCGGCGGTTGGAATGGAAAACGGCGTTTTCTACATGATCAACTACAGCCCCGCTGCCGCGGGCGACCCAATGTTTGAAAAGGCGTTTCACATCTATACCTCGACGGATGGGACCCAGTGGGAAAACAAGGGGCTGGTTCTGGACACGACCCTGCTGCCTGCGCTTTCTGCGCCGTTCACCTGGGAAAAGATTGGCGCTCCCAGTCTTCTGTTCGATAACGGCGGCTACAAACTGTACTTCCAGGCGACGATGAAAGATGCGAGTCTGCCGGAGGGGAGCAATCTTTCCTCCTCCATCTATCTGGGAACCACAACCGAAGCGCTTGCCAGCATCGCGGATGGGACCGATGACACTGATTTCACCGTGCTCGCCGCGCCGGTTCTGACCCCCACCCCCGGCACATGGGACGAAGGTTCTGTGGGACACCCGGTGGTGGTCAAAGATGGGGATACCTACTACATGTGGTATACCGGCGGTTCAGGCGAATTGCTTGGTTTTGCAACTTCCAGCGATGGAATCACCTGGACGAAGGGCGCGAACAATCCCGTTCTCAGTGGAAGCGTTGGCGAACCCTCGATCATCGTCGTCGATGGGACCTGGTATCTCTGGGTCGAAACGGGGAATTCTGGCTTCCAATTGATCACATCTCCCGGACCCTTCCAGTTCCCTTCCATTCAATCAGCCATCGATACCGCCCAGGCGGGGGATATCGTGAATGTGGCAGCAGGCACGTATACCGAGCAGTTGACGATTTCGAACGACATCGCTCTGGTGGGCGATCCGCAAAACACCCTCCTTCAGGCGTTCGATGCCATGCCGGCTTGCTTTACAACCGATCAGGGCGAGATCCATTCGATTGTCTGCGTCGAAAATACCGCGAG
>JBDKTF010000139.1:0-1556 GCA_039680295.1 Anaerolineaceae bacterium | reverse complement strand
GTGCATCTGGGACTGCCGCGCCGCATCGCCCAACAGTTGGTCGTTCAGACCGTGCGCGGCTCGGTGGATTTCTTCGATCAGAGCAAAATGCACCCGGCTGCCATGCGCAATCAGGTGACTTCTCCCGGCGGAACTTCTGCCGAAGCCCTGTATTACCTCGACAAAGCCGGATTCCGCACCGCCATCTCACGCGCCATTTGGGCAGCGTATGAACGTTCGCAGGAGCTGGGCAAAGGTCGTCCGGGTCGCACCCCCGAAAAACCCTCAACCGAATCTTGACTCGTCTCGTTTTCGCTTCATAAACGTTGGATCGCGCCCCGCGAATGCGGGGCGTTTGATTCCAAAAGCAGGGCATTGGTTCAATTCGGTGGCTTTCACCGGGAGAAGACATTACAATTGATCATCATGAAACGAATCGCGAAAATCATCGCAACCATCTACCCCTTAGTCGGCTTGTTTTTGCTGCTTGCTGGCGCAGTGGCATGCTTTTTCCTTCTTCCTTTCTCGATCGGTGGAGACGGCGCGGTTCGTTTCGAATTTATGGACGCTCTGGTTCATCAGCACCGCATCCTCCCCATGCGCTATTCCATGGTGGGTCCGCTGGTTTCGCTGCCCCTGTGGTTGGTCTCTGGTTTCTTTAAAGATTCCGTTGCGGTCATCTCCCGCTATAATTTCATTCTCTTGATCGGTGCCCTGTTGGTTTTATACTGGTGGTTGAAGGATCATTTCGATCGAAAATTCCTGCTGAGCTTAGGATTGATCCTTTTCTTTGCATCCATGATCCCCGCCCATCTCACCACCTACTACGGCGAAGTGTTCAGCGCAGTCTGTCTCCTGTTGGGCACCGTGGGTCTGGCAATGAAAAAATCGGGGTGGGGCTGGGCTTTCCTGATTCTGGCGGTTCTGAACACCCCTGCGCTTCTGGTGCCTTTCGCCCTCGTTGTTCTGTACCAGACCTGGGAATCAAGGCAGATTCGTTACCTGCTTCTGATCCCCCTTTGCATGGTTTTGATGGTGGGTGAATCAACCCTCCGCACCGGCAGCCTTCTGGCTGGTTTTCAAACCTACCTGGTTCAGGATCACGGTTATCAGACCGCCCTTCCCTACTCGGGTAAAGCTGGTTATAGCTATCCGTTCATTCTGGGGGTTCTATCGATTTTGTTTTCCTTTGGCAAGGGCATTCTCTTTTATTGTCCCGGGTTGTTGTTGGGTGTCTGGGCATGGAAATCCATCTCCGATCCGACCGAACGCAAATTGCTGACTTTCTGGGGATTGATCGTTCTGGGATTAATCCTGGCGTATTCCTCCTGGTGGTCGTGGTATGGGGGTTGGTATTGGGGTCCGCGGTTTTTCCTGTTCGCCTGCGTTCCGGCGTCCTGGCTGCTGGCAAAACTGATCCATGCCCGCGATAAGTCTTTTCTTCTGACGCTGTCCCTATCCATCCTCCTCGCTCTGTCGCTGTGGGTTGGCGTGGACGGTGTGGTATTTCAGCAGGACGCCATGGATATTTGCTATGCGAATAACTATGCGCTGGAATCTTTTTGCTGGTATCTGCC
>JBDKTF010000093.1:0-2411 GCA_039680295.1 Anaerolineaceae bacterium | reverse complement strand
TCTCGCGTTGGGATCCTTTCCGCTCCTTCCTTGGGGCGTTGCTGTTTGGTTTCGCCAATGCGCTGCAGCTCACCCTGCAAACGTTGAATGCTCCCATTCCTTCCGAAGTTCTGCTCATGCTGCCGTATGTCGTCACCATTATTGTGCTGGTGATCATCTCGCGTCAGGCGGAATTCCCCGCAGCCTACTGCGTGCCGTATCACCGGGGACAGGACAAGTAGCAACCACAGCTTTCATAGTTCACATTATTGGAGCGTATGATGGACCTGGTAATTCGTAATGGTATTTCAGACAAGACGGGAACGCCCATCGAAGTTGGGATTAACGGTGGAAAGATTGTGGCAGTGGAAGAGAGCGGCATTCCCCAGGGCAGCAAGGAGATCGATGCCGAAGGGTGCATGATTTCCCCCGCTTTCATCGAACCGCATTTTCATCTGGAAAATGCGCTGATCTGGGGCGAGGCGCTCAACCAATCCGGCACCCTGCAGGAGGCGATCGATCTCTACGCCAAAATCAAGCCGGCAATGCCGTTGGAAGATATCGTCGCGCGCGCCTCGCGCGCGCTGCGGACCGCCATTGGCTACGGCACGTTGTGGATGCGCAGCCATGTGGACATCGATCAGGTGGGCAAGCTGCACCTGCTGGAAGGACAGCTTGCGGTTCGTGAAAAATTCAAAGACGCAATCGACATCCAGCTCATCGCCTTTCCGCAGTTGGGTCTGGCTCGCAATCCCGAAGCTGTAGACCTGATGTGGCAGGCGATGGAACGCGGTGCAGATGTGGTGGGCGGTATGCCGCACGGTGAACGTGACATGGATGATGCTGCCCGCCACATCGAAATCGCATTTGAAATTGCGAAAAAATACAATGCCGATATCGACATGCACGTGGACGAGACCGATAACGGCTACTGGCGCAGTCTGGAAGTGCTGGCGGATCAGACCATCGAAAACGGGTGGCAGGGGCGGGTAACCGCCGGGCACTGCTGCGCCATGGCTGCCTGGGACGAGCCAACTTTTCAGCGCGTGCTGGAAAAGGTCATCAAAGCCAGAATTCAAATCGTCACCAATGCGCCGGTCAATCTGTTCATTCAGGGGCGCGCCGACGCGCAGCCCAAACGCCGCGGCATTCCCCGCGTGCGTGATCTGATCGCCGCCGGTGTGACGGTTGCCTGCGGTCAGGACGATTTGCAGAATATGTTCTACCCCTACGGCAGCATGGATATGCTGGAAGTGGCGATGATCACCGCGCACGCGGCGCACCTCAGCTCACCGGCGGAAATCCAGGCGGCTTTCGATATGCCGCGTTACTCGGCTGCCCGCGGGCGAAGAATCCAGAATTACGGCGTTGCGGTTGGTGCAGACGCCAATCTGGTGGTTCTCGATGCCGCATCTCCGATCGAAGCGCTGCGCAGACAGCCGGATCGACGTTATGTCATTCGCCAGGGACAGGTGCTTTCTGAAACCCGTACCCAGCGGGTGCAGCGCCTGCCGTAAGACTTGAAAAATCGTTCAACAGGAATGAGGATTCGATGCAACGATTTCAATACATCACCCCGAAGACGGTTGAAGAAGCCTGCGCATTCATGGCGAAGGGCGGGACGCAGCCGGTGGCGGGTGGAACAGATGTGATCCCCAGAATGCTTCACAACGGTCTTTCGGCGGAAAGCCTGATGGACCTCTCGGGTCTGACCGGGCTGCGTTTCATCCATGCGGAAGGCAATCAAATCATTCTGGGCGCGTTGACCACCCACACCGATCTGGTCCGCTCATCACTGGTGCGCGAGAGCGCCGCCGTGCTGGCGCAGGCGGCGGGTACGGTGGGCGCGCATCAGACGCGCAATCGCGGCACACTGGGCGGGAATATCGCCAACGCTTCCCCCGCCGGAGATACGCTTCCGGCGCTGCTGGCGCTGGATGCCGCAGTGACGCTGGTCAGCGCGGAAGGTGAACGCACCCTGCCGCTGGCTCAGTTCCTGCTCGGACCGGGCAAGACGGCGCTGCGCCCCGGTGAATTGATCCGGCAGGTGAGTTTCGAGCGCCTGCCCGCGAATGCCCGCTGCGCCTATGAGAAAATGGGCAAGCGCAACGGCATGGCGATCTCCATCGCCAGCGCCGCGGCTGTGGTCATTCCTGCCGCCGATGGCACAGTCAAAGAACTGCGCCTGGCGTTGGGTTCGGTTGCGCCCACGCCCATCCGCTGTCCGCAGGCGGAAGCCGCGCTGCGCGGTCAGGCGTTGGGCGACGACAGCATTGAAACTGCCGGTCGGCTGGCGATGCAAACCTGCTCGCCGATCAGCGATATCCGCAGCACCGCCGAGTACCGGCGCGAAGCGGTCGGCGTGCTGGTGCAGCGTGCGCTCGGCGCGCTGCGCGAGGCGTGAAACCGGGAGACCGTATGGAAAAGATCAC
>JBDKTF010000394.1:0-2865 GCA_039680295.1 Anaerolineaceae bacterium | reverse complement strand
GGCATGGGCGAACCGTTCAATAACTACGACGCCACCCTGGCGGCGATTGACCGTCTGAACGATGAAAACGGCATGAACCTGGGCGCACGTCGATTCACCATTTCCACGGTAGGACTGGTACCCATGATCCGGCGGTTTGCGGCAGAAAAACGTCAGATCAACCTGGCAATTTCGCTGCACGCTTCAAACGATGAAGCCCGCTCCGCCCTGCTGCCTGTCAACCGGAAATACCCAATTTCAGAATTAATGTCTGCCTGCAAAGATTACATTGACCAGACCGGTAGGCGCATCACCTTTGAATGGGCGCTTATCCACGGCGTGAACGACACACCCGAAGTGGCGCGTGAACTGGCAGCCTTGCTGAAAGGGATGTTGTGTCACGTTAACGTGATTCCATTGAACCCCACCGGGAAGTATGCCGGCGAAGCGACAACCCATGCCCGCGCCGAAGCCTTTCGCAACCTGCTGGAAGAATCGGGTATCCCCTGCACCATTCGTCTGAGGCGTGGGATCGATATCCAGGCAGGCTGCGGACAGCTTGCCAGCCGGCAGGAAAATCAAAAATCCTGATATAATCGGAACCCTATGGCAGAAAACATTTTCGCAAAATGGAAAGCGGGGCTGGCGCGTACCAGCAAGGTGACGTTTGGTCGAATCGCGACCCTGTTCGGCGCAACAGAAATCAGCAATGAAACCTGGGATGAACTGGAAGCAGTGCTGGTTCAGGCAGATATGGGATTGGATACAGCCGAATCAGTCCTCAATGCGTTGAAGAAGAAGGTCAGCGCCGAAGGTATGACCCAGACCGCTGACTTGCGCGAAGCGCTGCGAGCTGAATTGATTGCGCGTCTCGATCCCACGCCCGACGTCAATTTGAGCACGCAACCCACCATTATTTTAATGGTGGGGGTAAATGGTTCCGGGAAAACAACCACTTCCGCCAAGTTGGGCAAGCAGTACGCTGCGCAGGGGAAAAAGGTTCTGCTTGTCGCCGCCGATACATTCCGTGCCGCAGCGGTTGACCAGCTTCAGGTATGGGGAGAACGCCTCGACCTTCCCGTCATTGCCGGGCAACCCGGTGCCGATCCTGGCGCTGTTGCGTACGACGCCGTACAGGCTGCGGTGGCGCGTAAAGCCGATGTGGTTCTGGTGGATACCGCCGGGCGCTTGCATACCCGGTTCAACCTGATGGAAGAGCTCAAAAAGGTAAACCGGGTGGTCGCCAAGGCTCTCCCCGGCGCTCCGCATGCCATCTGGCTGGTGCTGGATGCAACAACCGGGCAAAATGCACTTCTTCAGGCGCGCGCCTTCAAAGAAGCCGTGCAGGTGAACGGCGTCATCCTGGCAAAACTGGATTCGTCAGCGCGCGGCGGAATGGCTTTCGCCATTCAGAAGGAATTAGGGTTGCCGATTCTGTATGCTGGTTTGGGTGAAAAACCAGAAGATTTACAAAAATTCGATCGCGAAGCATTCGTGGATGGAATCTTATCCAATTTATAATTTACGCAGGAGGAATTTTTCATGCAAGACCTGATCGACCGCTTACGGCAGAGCGCCGAAGCCATCCATACCCTACTGGTGCATCTTTGACTTACCTGCCAAGGAAGTCGAATTAGGACAGGTTCAAAAACAATCGGAAGATCCGGATTTATGGAATGACCGGGATGCTGCGCAGAAGGTGATGAAGAAACTCGCTGACCTGCGCGACGAAGTTACTGGCTGGCACGCCATTGAAAAACGCATTCAAGATACGATCGAGCTCTGCGAGATGGGCGATGATAGTTTGCGTTCGGAGCTTGAACCCGAAGTGGCTGCCATCGAAGCCGAAGTAACTCAACGTGAGCTGAGTACCCTGCTTTCAGGACCCTATGATAAAGGCGATGCGCTGCTGGCAATCCACGCCGGCGCAGGGGGGACCGAAGCGCAGGATTGGGCATCCATGCTTCAGCGCATGTATCTGCGATGGGCTGAAGCCCATCGTTATTCCTCCGATGTACTCGACCTGACTGAAGGCGAAGAAGCCGGTATCAAAAGCATCACGATTGCCATAAAAGGGCGCTATGCCTATGGAAATTTGCGCTCCGAAAAAGGCGTCCACCGCCTCGTGCGGCTTTCGCCATTCGATGCAGCCCACCGGCGGCATACCTCGTTCGCACAGGTGGAAGTTCTGCCCGATGTAGAAGACGATGATACCATTCAGATCAATCCGGATGAGATACGAATTGACATTTTTCGATCTTCGGGTGCCGGCGGGCAAAATGTGCAGAAAAACGCCACCGCCGTTCGTCTGCTTCATATCCCTACGGGCATCATTGTTACCTGTCAGAATGAACGCTCGCAATTGCAAAACCGCGAAAACGCCATGCGCGTGCTGAAAGCGCGATTATTGGAAATCAAACGCGCCGAGCAGGAAAAAGAACTGGCGGAATTTCGCGGTGAATATGTCAAGGCAGAATGGGGTAGTCAGATACGCTCTTATGTCTTGCACCCGTATCAGATGGTGAAAGACCATCGAACCGAGTACGAAGAAGGTAACTCACAAGGCGTGTTGGATGGGAATATCGATGGCTTTGTTGAGGCTTTCTTGCGGTCTCCCTATAATCCCCGTTAATTTATTCAAAATACAAAACAACCGGACGAGAATGACGCCTCGTCCGGTTGTTTTTGATACCCACCCAATCAGTCGGATTCTCCCCACCCCAGACTGATGCGTCCCCTCTCAGCTTCCACTTTGAGGATTTCTACCGGGATGATGTCGCCGACTTTCAACACCTGCCCCGGTTGAAGCTGACTGCGGTGCAGCAATCCATCCTGCTTGACGCCGATATCCACAAATGCGCCAAAATCCACAACATTCCTCACAGT
>JBDKTF010000303.1:0-2958 GCA_039680295.1 Anaerolineaceae bacterium | reverse complement strand
GTATTCCTCGCCCGTGATATGACAGCGTACGTCCGTGGCGGGCAGTGAATCCGTCAATTCATCGCAGCAGACCTGCACCGCGGCGCTCAAACCCAGATCTTCCAGCACCGACGGTTTCAGATCGTGGCTCATCCTGCGCACGTCGACCAGTGTTTTTTGCGCCAGGTTATACACTTCATCCAACCGGCGCCGCGCCGCTGATGGGTCGCGTATCATTTCATTGCGGCTCAAATCAATCCGCTGCGCCAGACCCACAATCTCCTGCACCGTCTCATCATGCAGTTCGCGTGAAAGGCGCTTGCGTTCTTCTTCCTGCGTGTTCAAAATTTGGATCGCATAACGGCGCAGGGCTGCCTGTTGTTCCCGTATCTGTACCAGCAGATGATTAAAAATGGAGATCAGGGAGCGGACTTCCAGCGGACCGCTTTCCATCAACGGGCTCGGCGAAACACCCTTGATCATCAAACCCGCCTGTTTCTCCAATCCCAATATCGGTTTCGTCACTTTGGATAGACTGACGCTGAGCAACACGAGAAAAGTGAAAATTCCTGCCAAAAGCAGAATCACCATCAGCCATTGATACGGCTCGGCAGGTGCGATGATCGAATTCCAGGGTTCCTCCATAATCAGCCCCCAACCCGCGGTCTGAATGACCGCATACGAGACGATCATGGGATTATTCTTGTCATCCAGAACCATCAACCGGCTGGATGTTTTTCCCGCCTGTACCATCTCCCACAGCGCAGGAATGGATTGAATGGTGCCAATGATGGAGGAGGTTTCCTGGGGACGATAAATCACAATGCCGTTACGATCCACCAGATAAGCCCGCCCACCCTGATCGGTATGCATGGGAGATAAGATTTGCGCCCACGGCGTTTGATCCAGAAACAGAACCCCGATCAGCGCCCCGTCAAATCCCCCGTTGCGCAGAATCGGGACAGCGATGACCACCGCATCCTTTCCAGAAGGTTGTTCTTTCAAAACCGCTGAAAAGGTGGGTTTAAGGCTCGATTTGGCAGTTTTGAAATAATCGCGAAAAGAATAATTGATGCCGCGGCGTTCTTCGTGTCCGCTGGTGCTGGCGTAGGCGTAACCATTCTTGTCCAGCAGCGCCACCCCGCCCTGAAAAACACCCAGAAACGATTCACTCTCCCGAAGACGAATTTCGTCAGCCTCCGATGGCGGGTGGGCAGCCAGTACTTCTACCATATCTTCGAGTGGAACCACATACCGGTTGAGATCCGCTTCCACGCTGGCTGCCGCCACCTGCGCCAGGGCTTTGTTGCGCTGTAGAATCAACTGGCGCGCGACCTGTTCCAGAGAAAAGATGCTCACCACCACCGCCATCAAACCGAACAAAACCAATGGCAGCAGAGAGGTCAGCTCCAACTGATGGCGCATTCCCAGACGGTTAAACCACTTCACATCACTCTTCCTGTTCGTTCTGGAGGATGATCCATCCATGGCGGATCGCATAGGTCAGCGCTTCGGTTCGATCGCTGACGCCCAGTTTGCTGTAGATATTGCGCAAATGCACCTGAACGGTGTTGGTGCTGATATGCAGCATTTCGCCAATTTGCTTGTTGCTTTTTCCTTTTTCAAGCGCCCGTAAAACATCCATCTCACGCTCGGATAGTCCCTCCTGCATTCCCGCAGCGCGGTAAGGCTGGCGCGTGCTCAAACGGTGAACCACCTTGTGCGCCACCGAAGGGTCGAGCGCAATTCCGCCGTTGTAAACCATGCGAACAGCTCTCGCCAGTTCCAATCCGCTGGCGGTTTTCAGCAAATATCCGCTGGCGCCTGCTTCCAATAATGGAAAAACGTAATGGTCATCGTCATAAGCAGACAGGATGAGAATTTGAACATTGGGGAAATTCTTTTTGATGCGTTGGGTGGCTTCCAACCCATTCAGAATGGGCAGACGGACATCCATAATAATGAGATCGGGTTTCAGCTCGGCGACCATGGTAACCGCAGCCCCTCCATCCGCCGCCTCGCCTACCACTTTGAAATCTGCCGTTTGCTCCAATAATTGGCGCGTACCTTCCCGCACAATTTGGTGATCTTCCACCAATAAGATGCGGATGACGTCACTCTTTTCAGAAGGATGCTCATTCTCCATCATTTGATTTTCCACCTGATCGATTCCACAGGGTTTGTAAAGATCGTCATGGTTAATATATCATAGTTAGCAAAACGGATGTAGCATCATTTAGTTGATTGGCGTTGATCCACAGTCAAAATCCTTCAAAGATGAATCTGGGTGATTAACGAACCGGTTCCCCCTGCCCGAAAATCGAGAGGGGGAACCAATAAATCACCGACTGCTGATCTCACCAGATGGATCGAATCTCATCGATCGGTACAGGAGAGACAGGGATCAACCGACGCCTGAATAATGGACAGGTCTCCCAGATGTTGACCTTTGACCATCGCGCGCGTGGCGGGAATATTGACATACGATGGGGTGCGGATCTTCACCCGCTCGGGGATATCGCTGCCATCAGATTTCAGATAATACACCACTTCGCCGCGCGGAGCCTCAGCACGTACAGTCACTTCTCCAACGGGGATGATGGGATACGGTTCGTTGATGTTGATCGCGCCAGAGGGTAAATTTTCCAGCGCCGCTTCGATCAAGCGCACGCTTTCCAACATTTCCAGCGCACGAACCACCACCCGCGCCCGCACGTCGCCTTCCTGCGCTGTGACCATCTTGAAACCGAGTTCCTGGTAGGCAGCGTATGGGGCGTCGGACCGAATATCCGTCTCAATACCCGAAGCGCGCGCCAGCGGTCCAACCGCGCCGTAGAGAATGGCGTCTGACTTCGAAAGCGGTCCCACACCAGCGGTACGGGCAATCACGGTGCGGTCGTTCATAAAGATGGGCACCACCAGGGTTTCCAGCGCGGTTTTGATTTCGTGCGTCACCGCCAGCACCGGCGCCGGATCGGG
>JBDKTF010000339.1:0-3202 GCA_039680295.1 Anaerolineaceae bacterium | reverse complement strand
CCCAACGTATTTATCTCTCTGAGCAGGATGAATACGATCTGAAATTCAATCGATATTTGAATTTTTATTCCTTCATGATTGACGAACCGTGGCAATCCATGAGAGATGTGATTTTGCCAGATGCTGGAATGTTGGATGGTGTGGCAACCGCGAATAATTTTGACCCACTGCTGCCGGAACGGTATGCCACCTGGCTGAAAGCCGTAGATGGGGCATCACCCGAACAAAAAGCGGGGCTTCTGGCATTGATGAATGTTGGCACAGTGGAAAGCCTGGCATCGGATGGCTCTTCCAATACACAATGGACAGCCGTGGAAGGTGCGAAGCGGGTTCATTTTGCTGAAGAAGCGATCCCAGCATCGGATGGTGAAGATGCCTTGCAAAAAACGCTGGCGCTGGCAGGGGATGGCGCGGGTGTGTGGGATAGGAATGTGGTGATCGAAGGCGCCAACCCTGACAACTCTGCGGGAAGCATAGCGGGAGAGGCGCAAATTGTTATTGAATCAGAGGAACCGGATCAAATTGCCATGACGGTCAACTCGGATGAAGCGGGCTGGCTGGTACTCTCCGATGTAAACTATCCAGGGTGGCAGGTTTGGGCGGACGGGGAAGAGAAGCCGATTCATACCGCCAATTCCATATTCCGGGCGGTTCAATTGGACGCAGGAGAGCATCAGGTGGTATGGCGTTACCGCCCCGGCAGCTTTCGGGTGGGCGCTTGGATCAGTGCTGTGGGTGCCGTGATCTTTCTGGCAGGGTGGCTTATGATTTTAAGGCAGAAAGTTGCAAAAGATAACTCTTAAGATATAATCAAATTCTATTCAGATTAACTACAAACATCCTATAAAGGCTTCCTATGGATCCAAATCTACCAAATGTTCAGGCATTTTCGGATCGTATCATAGAAAATCTGGAAAAAGTGATTATTGGCAAACGCCAGACGCTGCATCTGATCGTCACCGGACTGCTTTGCCAGGGACATTTGCTGATTGAAGACGTTCCCGGTGTGGGGAAAACCGTTCTGGCGCGCTCGCTGGCGCGCTCTTTGGGCTGTAAATTCAGCCGTATACAGTTCACGCCGGATATGCTGCCAAGCGATGTGACCGGTGTATCCATTTTCAATCAGGTTAGCCGTGAATTTGAATTCAGACCAGGACCTTTGATGGCGCAGATTGTGCTGGCAGATGAAATCAACCGCGCCACGCCCAAGACGCAATCGGCATTGTTGGAAGCAATGGAAGAACGGCAGATCACAGTGGACGGAACCACGCACAAACTGCCGGTACCTTTCATGGTTCTGGCGACGCAGAACCCAATCGAATATGAAGGCACTTTCCCATTACCCGAAGCCCAACTGGATCGGTTTTTGCTGCGTGCGCGTCTGGGTTATCCCAACCTGATGGATGAAGTCCATATTCTTGAATTACAGCAGATCCGGCATCCAATTGACACGCTGGAAGTCGTGGCATCACAGGAAGAGCTGCGGACGATGCAGGAAGCGATCAAGACGGTTTTTGTGGCGCCCGCATTGAAAAAGTATATGGTGGAACTGGTACGGCGCACCCGCGAGCATGAGGATGTATACCTTGGATCCAGTCCGCGCGGCAGCCTGGGATTGTTCCGGGCTGGACAGGCACGGGCAGCCATGCAGGGGCGTGATTATGTGCTTCCCGATGATCTAAAGTTGTTGGCGTTACCTGTTTTGGCGCACCGCATTGTTGTCAGTCCGGCGGCACGCATCCGGAATCTCTCCGCAGAAAAGATCGTGCAGGAGATTTTGAACGCATTACCTGTTCCTGGCGGGGATTTAACCGGGGGTGACGGCTCGTGATCACGGTCCGCCGCGGTTTCTGGGTTTTTGTAATCCTGTTAACTGGTTGTATTCTGGGCGCGGCGATTTTTGGTACATCCCTGTATTACCGGTTGATCTATGTCCTTGCGTTTGTGCTGGCAACCAGCTTCGTATGGACTTTTTTTTCCCTGCGTGGTTTAGAAATCCATCGATATTCGCGGACATTGCGGCATCAGGTGGGACAGGTCTTTGAAGAACGATTTGAAATCATCAATCGATCCAGACTGGTGCGGTTGTGGCTGGAAGTGGACGATGAATCACCGCTGCCGGGCGCGGCAGACTCGCGTGTCCTTTCAATGATCGGCGGCAGGCAGCGGCGGACGTACGTGTCTCACCGCTGGATCAGCCGAAGAGGATTGTTTACTCTGGGTCCCACCCGTTTACGCACCGGCGATCTGTTTGGTTTGTTTGCCGCCGAAAAGGTTTTCCCGTCTGAAGATAAACTCCTGGTGCTGCCTTTATTGGTGAACCTCTCCACATTCGATTCTCCACCCGGACTTCTACCTGGGGGGCGAGCCCGTTACCTGCGCACATTGGAAGTGACACCGTATGCAGTCGGGGTGCGTGAATACGTCCCTGGCGATTCTTTGAACCGGATTCACTGGCAATCCACGGCACGCCGGGATCGGTTGATGGTTAAAGAATTTGAGCAAGACCCGCAGGCTGATGTTCATCTATTTGTGGATGCACAGCGCAGTGTGCAGGCGTCTGCTGCGGAACCAGAAAAAGTATTTCGAATAGATCAATTGTGGCTGTGGCGTGAACGACCACGATTGACCCTGCCCGCCATGACGATTGAATATGCGGTCAGCGCTGCTGCTTCCATAGCACAGTATTATCTCAACCATGGTCGGGCAGTGGGCTTAGCCAGTGAAGGGCAAACACTCCTGGCGCTCACCGCCGAACGGGGCGGACGCCAGTTGGGAAAAATTCTGGAGACATTGGCACTGTTACAGCCGGAGGGAAAATCATCCCTGTTGGGATTGGTCACTGCCACGATCGGAAGAATACCGCGCGGATCAACCGTGGTGGTGATTACGCCATCAACACAGCCGACGGTTTCAATGGCGATCGACATGCTTATGCAGCATAATATGCACCCCATTCTGGTGTGGATCGATGCGACAACATTCAAGGGCGCTTACAGCGGCGATCGCCTGATTCAGAGTCTGACGGAACGAGGCATCCCGATTTTACGGGTAAAAAACACCAGCGATCTCCAGGAAGCTCTGGAAGGAAAAGTGGTCGAAGCGGAAAAACCCTGGTGGAAAGTGATGGAACCAATGGAAGTTGAGACGCAATCGGCTGAAGTGGAAGGAGGAGCAGGATGACTCTATTTTTGTATCAAAC
>JBDKTF010000493.1:0-8170 GCA_039680295.1 Anaerolineaceae bacterium | reverse complement strand
CGGTGCCAGATCTGGCGGAACCCGGCGGGTGACAAAAGCCGCCAGTAATTCGCCATCCCGCGTCATGATTTCTTCGCCCGGGATGACACGCTGCGGGTCCAGATCATACGCGCGCAGCGCCCCTTCGATCTGGTTGTGATCGGTGATGACAATGCGGTCGATGCCGCGTTTCCGGCAGACCTTCAGGAGTGTCTCGGGTGTCACCAGACTATCTTTGGAGTAAATGGTATGACAGTGAAATTCAACTTTCAAAGCAACGCCTCAAATGGTTGGAATAGACTCATTCTATCTCAAAATCTGAAGGTGCGCCGTGCAGAATCGAATGAATCTGATATCGAGCTGCCGATTTCAAACAACTTGACAAAGCCGAGCGGGCAAGTATATACTCCAATTGCATAAAATCCGATTTATCGTAGCGGGGGATCAGCAGAATGGTCTTGGATGAAGAAGGAAACAGTCATCGGAAAAGCAGGGTGTGGACGACCACAATCCTGCTTGTTGTTTTTCTGCTGCTGTTTCTCGCTTTCCGCCATGAAATTGGGTTGCTTTTTCGGATTATTGGGGCAGGTTTAGGCATTCCGCTGTTTTCTATGCCAGGTCTCGCTGATCTGAGCCGGTCGTTGGGTGTGACGCTCTTCAATTGCCTGTTCGGATTTCTGCCGGTCTTTTTCCTCTGGTTGTTCCTGTTTTCGAAAAATTCAATTTTGCCGGTATTCCGGGCTGATCGGGATACGCCGGGAGTGGTCACCCCGGAAGACAATCAGCGTCAGAGACGCGAGCACGAGCGGGCGGCGTGGCAGTTATTGCTCTACATGCTGAAGCTGCACGGACCGGCTGTTTCTGTGAAGAATGGCGAAATCAGCGCCACGGCAAAGGATTTGGAGCGCAAAGGTCCGGGCATTGTGGTGGTGGATTTCAATTCTGCCATTGCCCTGGAAGAACAGGTGCCGGCTCCCAGCCTGCTGCGGGGCATTAAAAACATGATTTACGACCTTCTGGTCGCTTTTGATTTGATGGAGCCATACACCTCGCCGCGTGTCTGTGGACCGGGTCTGGTATTTACCCGACCGCGGGAGCGCATCCGGGGGGTGGTGGATTTACGAAAGCAATTCCGCATTGTACGTGATGTGCATGGTTATACCCGGGATGGAATCGAAATAACCGCCAAGGTCAATGCGACATTCACCACCGGGCAGGATGCCGATATTTTGAATGTGACTTTCATTGGCGGTACGCGCCTGGAAAATTTGCGCGTTTTGACGCTGAACGAGAATACGCATGGGCACATCACCATCCGCCAGATTTCTGATGACCTTTCTGCAGCAGACCGCTCGCAAATATTCAATGATCTGCAAACGCTTTTGGGCACACAGTTAAAACCTTTTCGTGTGGCGCAAGCAATGCCCAATATTCCCATCTTTAGCCCGCTGCGGGTATTTACCCAGATACCGGCGTTCGACGAGACGCGGGTATTCAATGCAATCTATTCAGAAGCGCGAGACAGCAATGAGTTGCTTTCTCCCTGGGATCAACTGCCTGTACAGGTGGCAAAGGGTCTTTTCCCGGAATTCATCTCACGCTACAACTATGATGAATTGTACTGTATGGATCAGCCAGCGGTCTTTCCACTGGAAAAAGCCCAAAGCCGGTTTCAAACCGAGATGCGGAATAAGGGCATTCTGACATATCGTTTTATGGCGCATGTGAGCGGGGAAGATTTGCAGGTGAATGTCAGGTATCCCATCCAGGCACTGCGTCAATATGCGCCTTGCCCGCTCATTTCTCCTGCGGTACTGCGCAATCGGGGGATCAAGATGATCTCCAGTAAGTTTTCGGACCTGGCGCCGGTAAGCGATGTAATTTATCAGCAGCGTCTGGACAACTGGCGCGCGTCCTGGCAGCGTGATACAGACAGTGTGCTGGCAGAGGGTGAACTCGATGCGATGCGTATTCGCAGTAAATCGCGAGCGCAAACGCGCCATGATATGGTGGAGACATTGCAGTCAATTTTGACTGACCATCCTCACGCCATGGAAGCCAATGCCCTTCAGGTATTTCAGGCGTTGGAAATGGCAGCCACCCATCCAAACACGAATAAATTGTTGCCCCAGGATACAATCGCCTTGCTGCGAATTCTGCAATCCATTCTGCTTTCTGAGCACACGCCGGAGGTCCCGAAATGAACCAGGCACCTCCTCCTTCAACGGAACCGATCAATCGGCAGCAGGTGGATCCATCCCGCCGGCGCAGGACGAATTGGGAACTTTTGCGCGGCGTGAGTCGATTGCTGTTGTTCTTCTTCACCCTGATCCTCTTCGCGCTCTTGGGCGGCTTCTTGTTTGAAAATGTGGACCCGGTTGCTCTGGCGAATCATACCCGCGCGACCAATCCTTTCTTTGCAAAAACCCCCGAATGGCTGCTTGAACTCTGCGCCGCGATTTTTAATCGCCACAGTGTGGTCTATATGCTCCCACCTCTGGCGGCTTTTCTGTTTGTGTTTCTGGCGGCGGGACGGTACATTGAGGATGTTTACAATCTGCCGAATTTGAAGCTTGCTTTACGCTATGAATTTTCCTCTGTATTTGGTCTCTTCGGTCCGCGTTTGAATATTAAGGATGGGGCAATGGATATTCCGGAGGGGAGGACCAATACACTGGATGTAATTGGCGGACCAGGGTGTGCCACCATTCAACCGGGAAACGTGGCGCTTTTTCGCCATTTACGGCGTCCATCCAGCGCTCCGGATACTGGGGCTTATTTTATGTCCCCCTTTGAAAATATCGAGCAGATTGCCAATCTGGATGATCAACGTGAGACCATCTCCGAAATCGGCGCGGTGACAAGGGATGGCATTCTGATTGTTGTGCGCGATGTTCAATTTCATTTCCGAATCCACCCTCAGCGCACACCTGTGGGAGACGAAGCCCGCACAGTGGATAATCCGTACCCATATTCAAACGCAGCAGTTTTTTCCATGGCGTATAACCTGACTGTGGATGAAAACGGGGATGCGAACTGGCATAAGGCAGTGCGCGGGGCGATCAGCGGTGGGATCAGCGAGTATATCAATCACAACACCGTTGATGATCTGACGGCGCCGCGTTCCAACCATCTTGATCCACGGGCGCAAATTCAGCGCGAAATGTTCTCCGATGGGATGCACAATCGTCTGGCAAATATTGGCGCGGAATTGCTGTGGATTGATGTGGGGCATATGGATATTGTGGATGAGTTGGTGGATGACCAGCGCGTGCATTTCTGGCAGGCGCATTGGATTGGAAAAGCAGAAACCGTCCGGGCTTATGGAGCTGCGAAACGGCAGGCTTACCTGGAGCAGGGACGGGCGGAAGCGCAAGCCGAAATGATCATGAGCATCCTCTCAGCGTTGGAAAACAGACAGGCAGAGACTGCCTCGAAAGAGGAAATCGAGCGGTTGGTTTTAACGCGGACGGCAGAAATTCTGGATGCGATGGCGGAGAGCCATCCTCCGGAGGGCTCAAATGAATCTTCCAGGGAGGAAAGACGATGACTGACCTGGCTACAGTATTATCATGGTTCAATGTGTTTGATGACACGACCCTTCACCCCGAAGTGCAAACGATCAGCCTCCAACTGGCCAGCCCGATGACACCAGAAGGTCGTGTGGATGGTTTGATATCGACAGCCACCGCGTTGATCCCTCCAACAGGAAACCAGGATGAACTGGCAGAACTCTTTTTGCATGCTGGTTTTGCGTACGCGCGTTATCAGGATTGGCGCAGTGCTGATATGTATATCGAAAAAGCCATCCGCATTCTGGCGCGGAAAAGCCACCGTCAGGCAATTGCCCTCTGGATGGCGGGATGGATTGCCTGGGAACTCTCACCAGATGGGTCAGATGCTTTGAATAAATGGCATTCTGCGGTGGAAATATTCGCGATTTGCCAAGCGGCAGCAGTGAAGTCTTTGCGCAATGATCAGGCAGAATGGTATATCCAACGACGCCTTGAAATGAATGCGACGATTTCCAGCCGTTCCATGGGTGTTTATTTGTGGTTGGCGCAGGTTCCAAACGTGGAATTGAAAGTCGTTGAACCGGGGTATTACCAGATGCTGCAGCAACTTTCGAGGGCTTTGGGACGGCAGCAAACGGCTGATGCCTGGGGATTGATCCATCAGTTGGAGTTGGGCAGCAAGTCAGCATCTGATCCGGCGATCTCCCCGATGCTGCTGATGGAATGCGGTTTGGGCGCGGAGAGGCTGGGTAATTTAAAGGTGGCAAGTGAGTATTACCGCCTGGCGGTCGCAAAATTTCCCCCTGAGAAACACTGGCAAGCAGTCACCCGATGGATGTTGGGGTGTGTGCTCTGGCGGGTTCAGGGGATGCAGTTGCAGGCGCAGCAGGAATGGGTGCATGCGATGAATGTCTTTGAGAATTTGAAAGTGCGCGCAGATCGAGCGAACGATCAGACGTTATTCCAGTGGTATTCTGACCAATTGCCGGTGATGAAAGAAGCGCTCCAGGCGGCATTACGGCATGGAGTGTAAAATGGTCAGGGGATGTCTTCGATTAGAAATCTTGAAAGGGATTCGGCGTCGATGTCGGATCCGTTTTCTTTAAACTGAGCCATGATACGTGAAGCCAGATTGTTTTTCATCTCTTCGAACAGGCTGATTGCAGCCCTCGCATTTCCAAAATGGAGACCTTCACGTTCCTTTTCGTCAATCAACTGCTGGACGGCGTGCGTCAGGACTTCATCCGTTAGGATGAATTGTTCACGATTTGCCAACCGATGGAGAATTTCTCTTAAATCTGGAACGGAAAAGTCGGGAAATTCGATCTGATAATAGAAGCGTGAACTTAAACCTGGATTCGAATGTACAAATTGCTGCATCTCCCGGGGATAACCCGCAACGATAACGACCAGACGATCGCGGTAATCATCCATCGCTTTCACTAAAGTATCGATTGCTTCCTGACCAAAATCATGGTCGCCACCATGCGAGAGGGTGTATGCCTCATCGATAAAGAGAATGCCGTCCAACGCGGCTTTTACCCGATCCATGGTCCGGAGTGCGGTCTGACCCACGTATCCAGCCACCAGGTCTGCCCGACTGACTTCCACGCAGTGACCCTGTTTCAAGACACCCAACGCAGCCAGTATCTTTCCCATGATGCGAGCTGTTGTTGTCTTGCCGGTCCCCGGATTGCCGTAGAAGACCATATGCATGGAAGGAGATGATTTCAAATCGGGCGGGATATTCTGACGGCGCAGCGCGGACCACTGCAGACGAGCCACCAATCGTTTCAAAGAGCGTTTTACAGGTTCAATTCCGACCAGGTCATCCAATTCGTTCCAATAGATCGATAGATCGGAAGGCGGGGTGATGGGTCCCGGTCGGCAGGTGTCTGGTAGATCCCCGGCGATTAAAGGGGTATCAAGTGAGAGCGCACCGTCCATAATTCTTCGAGCCCGACGGCGTTCCGCGCCATCCAACAAATTGCGAACATCTCCCGCATTTCCGAAATTCGAGCGATTCCGGTTCTGAAGCAATTCCATCACTTCTGGTAGAACCGATTGCAATTCGGAACCAATTGGAATCACTCTCTCTGAACTCATTTGATTGAAGATGGATACCAATTGATTATTTGAATAATCGGGAAAATGGAAGATATTCTCTTCTGGAAAGCGTCGGGATAACCCTGGGTTGGCGTCACGAAAGGTTCGCATGCGATCTGAATATCCGACTGCAATCACAACCAACCGACCCCGATCATCTTCCATACGCGATAAAAGGGTGTCAATGGCTTCTTGTCCGAAACCACCGCGATCTTTTTCTGTCAGCATATACGCTTCGTCGATGAACAGCACACCATCCAGCGCCTGATCAATCATCTGATTGGTCTTTACAGCCGTTCCACCAACCACCTCGGCAACCAGATCACCCGCGTGACATTCCACCATGTGACCGCGCCGAAGCAAGCCGATTTCTCGCAGTATTTCACCCATCAAACGGGCAACGGTCGTTTTTCCGGTTCCTGGATTACCGGTGAAGATCATGTGCTGAATTGGCGCAGAAGTTCTCCCCTGGTTTCCGAGTCGAACCTGATACTGCAGCCAGGTTTGCCATTCGCGAATCCGGTTCTTGATCTCATCCAATCCCACCAATAGATCAAGCTGCGTTTTGGCAGGAACATCCTTAAGGCTGATCTGGGTAAACCAGCCGCTGACACGGATGGCAGATTCTGTGATCTCATCGATCATTTGCAATCGGTTGTACCACAAGCGCGCCGCCCCCCCTTCGGATGCCATCCAATGGACCAATCGATTTATTAAATTCGGGTCTGGATTCATGGAGCGATTCTGGAGGACCATTTCAAGGAGGACTGCCAACTCAGTCTCATCCGGCGGATCTAATTGCCTGACCGATGACTGCAAGAAACCCGGAAGTTGGCGTTGTTGAACCAGTGTACGGATTTCTGGAACCGGTAGATTTGTAACTGAACTGACCAGTGCAGCATAATCTGGAGCGGAGAATACGAAGAGTGCAAGGTTGTTGTTTTCTGCCGGCAATCTGAACCATTCACCCATCAGACCAGAAAGGGTGCGACCATCCTGAAAATAACGCAATCCACTCTCTGCCTGCAAAAATACAATCGCTGACCGGCAGGTCTGGACATCCTGCATGATGGCATCCATCCAACGCAAGGCATGAACATCTCCGATCATAGGACCGGGAAGAGAATCGACCGGGTGGGGTGTCTCCAAAATCTGTCGTGAATCCAGCGGTCCGCCGGAGAGACGGCGCATGTCACCTGAACCAGCCGAATGGACAGGCGCCAGACCCGGAGCCCGTGCCAACTCTGCGGATTCATCGTCCAGAATATAGAATGGTTTATGCGGTGCGCTGAAGATGACCCGTGAAAATCCCTGCTTTTTCAATTCGGCTAGCAGAACGGTTTCGATACTCTGCTGGTTGTATTCGCTCTCAAAGAAGGTATCTTCAATGTATGGTCCATAGAGGATCATACACCGTTGATATCCGAACGAATCGAACAGGCGAGAAATTCGGTTAACCATATGGCTCACGGATTATTCGATAACCGATAATATGATCTTTTTTCTGCCACACGGGCAGGTTCAGATGCGGGTGTGGTAATGAGATCTGACGAGGTCGATGATTCTGGGTTGATGATTTGGAACGGTGCGACGTCCAATCCGCGGCGATTTAATGCAGATGCGACTTCGACAGCGCGTTGTTTCAACTCAGTTTCGCTGATCCACGCTTTATCCTTGTTTTCCAGATGTAATTCATTTTGGGTCGGATCTTCTAATGTTGGCAGAACATGAATTAAAACCTCGTTGCCAGCCAGATTGGATACTCTGGCGTGATATGCGGTGCGCATATCCGAATGTTGATATTCTCCCCGTTGTAACGCAAACCCTTCATCCTCCAATGCCTGGATCACGACATCGGCGATATTGATGCGCAATTGCGAGCCAAGCACCAGTTGGCGGGCGCGCATGACCATCTCATCCAGGGTATCCACCCAACGTGGAAGAGAATGATTCAAGATTTCATCCAACGCGGCATCATTGATGTCCTGTGTTGGATCTTGAATAACGGACAGGCTATCATTAACGTCCAATCTTAATTTCGAATATTCTCCCTGACACCACCAGTCAATATCGATCATTTGAGGAAGTTCATTCCCCTGGAGATCGATCGCCGGGAGTAAGCTGGAATCATCCAACAAACGGGAAAATTTGAGCAATTCACCCATTACTATCGAACGTAATTGCATATTCGCCATTTCTTCCTGATCGAGTTGGATGCGCAAGTTCGAATACCTCTGATACGCGTTTTGCGCCTGAACCAGGGATGCCTCGGCAGCACCGGCAGCAAGGTTGGCAGCGGCGAAATTGAGCGCCTGATTGGCTTGCATAAACAATTCTTGCAAATGAGAAGGAATATGATAGGTGTTTTGCAGAAAATCTGCCATGAGATTACCCGATTGGAGCCAGTCTGCGGCAACTTCGAGCAATTGACCCCGGTTGGTAATTTCATTTTCCAGTTGGGTCTGGATACCCTGAATCTGACTGGCACGGTACTCCTGTTCAGCGGTCAGATTGTCGCAAACCATCTGGTTTAGTTTTTCCAACCGATCTTCTGTTTCAGCACGAAGACT
>JBDKTF010000267.1:0-12669 GCA_039680295.1 Anaerolineaceae bacterium | reverse complement strand
AGCGAAACCCAATCAGTCGATGGCATCAGCCGACTGAAGCGATACGACCTGACTAGGGGTAATCGACAGCGATTACCCCGATTTTTCATTATCTCGGAGAAAATCAGGGGAATATGGAAAGCGGCGTTGTTCTCAATGTGATGAGTTTTTCCACCCGCGATGGACCCGGAATTCGGACAACGGTTTTCTTGAAGGGCTGTCCGCTACATTGCCGATGGTGTCATAATCCCGAAAGTCAGAAAACGAAACCCGAATTAATGCTGCGCCCCAATCTATGTGTACAATGCGGTGTGTGCCTGGAGGTATGCCCGGAAGGCGCTGTGACCCTGGAAAATGGGCTGCCTGTGACCCGCTTTGAACGATGTACCGGCTGTGGAACCTGCACGGCGGCATGCTACACCGGCGCGCGTGAAATGGTCGGGGAGCAGATGACCGTGGATGATGTGATGCGCCGGATTCACCGCGATCTGCCCTTCTGGGATGAGTCGGGAGGCGGGGTTACTTTTTCTGGCGGGGAACCCTTGTTGCAGGCGGATTTTTTACAGGCTTTGCTGCGATCCTGCAAACACGAAGAAATTCATACAGCGGTGGACACATCAGCGTTCGCGAGCTGGGAGACGTTGGATCGCTTGCGGGAGTGGGTGGATCTCTTTCTGGTGGACGTGAAATCGTTGGATGAAAGCGTACACCAGAAAATGACCGGGGTTCCACTGGCGCCGATCATCGCGAATCTGCAGCGCCTGACTGCGGCAGGGCATCTGGTGATGATTCGGGTACCGCTCATTCCGGGTGTGAACGCGGATGAGAAATCCATGCGGCAGTTGGCGAATTTGTGCCACAAGCTGGCGAGACCAGTTTCGGTGGAACTGCTGCCTTATCACCGTTCTGGCGTGGAAAAATACCGCCGGTTGGGTCGAGATTATGATTTGGCGAATGTGATGCCTCCGACCCAGGATGTCGTTTTGAGTCTGGCAGAGGTATTGAGAAACGAACAAATTGAAGTTCGAATCGGAGGGTAGACGGATGACCATTCAACCACGGGTTCAAAAACTGCGCGCACAAAGCCTGGCTGCGAAAGCGACCCTTTCGACACAGCGGGCAGAGTTGATGACCGAATTTTATGCCCGGCAGAACGAACGTCTATCTGCGCCGGTGGAACGGGCACTCTCTTTTCAGTATCTGCTGGAACATCAGGATATTTTCATTGGTGATGGTGAATTGATTGTGGGGGAAAAGGGTCCGAAACCAAAAGCGGCGCCCACATTTCCAGAATTATGCTGTCACAGTCTGAATGACCTGGATCTGCTGGATTCGCGCGAGAAAGTGCCCTTTGGCGTATCCGCGGAAGCGCGGCAGCTTTACGCCGGGCGCATCATTCCGTTTTGGAAGGGGAAATCCATGCGGGATCTGATTTTCCGTGAGATGACACCCGAATGGAAAGAATGTTATGACGCCGGGATTTTTACCGAGTTCATGGAGCAGCGCGCACCGGGTCACACCGTATTGGATGACAAGATTTATCACAAGGGGATGCTGGATTTTTTGCGGGATATTGAAACCAGCCTGAAGAGTCTGGACTTTTTGAATGACCCACTGGCATATCACCGACAGGAAGAACTGAAGGGGATGGCGATTTGCGCGCAGGCGATCATTAATTTCGCAGGACGTTATGCTGCGCTGGCGCGCAAACTGGCGGAAAAGGAATCAGACGCGCAGCGTCGACAGGAATTGGAAAAAATCGCTGCGGTATGCAGCCGGGTTCCGGCACATGCGCCGGAGACCTTCTGGGAAGCAATCCAATACTACTGGTTCGTGCACCTGGGAGTGACCACGGAATTAAATACCTGGGATGCGTATAGCCCTGGGCATCTGGATCAACACCTGGAACCGTTTTACAAGAAAGAGCTGAAAGACGGCAGTCTGACGCGGGAAAGCGCAGAAGAATTGCTGCAGTGCCTGTGGGTGAAGTTTAACAATCAGCCCGCACCACCCAAGGTGGGCGTCACCGCGGCGGAAAGCAGCACCTATACCGATTTCGCGCAGATCAACCTGGGGGGTGTTCGCCCAGACGGCTCGGATGCTGCCAATGAGGTGACCTATCTGCTGTTGGATGTGGTGGAAGAGATGCGTTTGCTGCAACCGAGCGCATCGTTGCATGTGAGCAAAAAGAACCCCGACCGGTTGATCAAACGGGCAGCCCGAATTATTCGAACGGGTTTTGGACAGCCGTCCATCTTCAATACAGATGCAGTCATTCAGGAACTGGTGGGACACGGGAAAACTCTGGCAGACGCGCGCTGCGGTGGTACCAGCGGCTGCGTGGAAACTGGAGCGTTTGGCAGGGAAGCATATATTTTGACCGGCTACTTCAATTTGCCAAAGGTGCTGGAAATATCGCTGAACAATGGAATCGATCCCCGTACGGGGAAGCAGATTGGCATTAAAACTGGCAGCGCGAGGGAATTCAAAACATACGAAGAACTGTTCCATGCTTTTTGCCAGCAGATGCAGCATTTCATCGAGATCAAGGTGCGGGGCAGTCAGGTCATTGAGCGACTGTATGCGCAGTATTTACCAGCGCCGTTTTTATCCATTCTGGTGAGCGACTGCGTGGCGCGCGGATTGGATTACAACGAAGGCGGCGCTCGTTACAACACCAGCTACATCCAGGGTGTGGGAATTGGCTCGATCACCGATGCACTCAGCGCGATTCGTACCCACGTGTTCGAACAGGTTGACCTGACCATGGATGGTTTACTGAACCTGCTGACAGCGAATTTTGAAGGGCATGAGCGTGAACGGCAGCTGCTGCTGAACCGGACACCGAGATATGGAAATGATGACGACCGCGCGGATGAGATCATGCAGGCAGTATTTCGGGCTTATCACGACACGGTCAGCGGGCGTAAGAATACACGCGGGGGAAGCTATGCCATTGATATGCTGCCGACAACCTGCCATGTGTATTTTGGCTCGGTGACAGGCGCCACTGCCGATGGGCGAAAGGCAGAAATGCCATTGTCTGAGGGCATTTCGCCGGTGCAGAGCGCAGATCGAAATGGTCCTACAGCGGTTTTGCGTTCCGCGGCGAAAATGGATCACCTCTCGACGGGTGGAACCCTGTTGAAACAGAAATTCACGCCCTCTCTGCTCAAAGATGAAGTGGGATTGGACAGCCTGGTGCACCTGGTGCGGAGCTATTTTAATCTGGATGGGCATCATATCCAGTTCAATGTTGTCGACGCACAGACCCTGCGGGAAGCGCAGGCGCATCCAGAGCTGCACCGTGATTTGATCGTGCGCGTGGCAGGGTACAGCGATTATTTCTGCGATCTGGGCAAGGCGCTGCAGGATGAAATTATTGCCCGGACAGAACATACAGGATTTGGTGATTAACTCAGTTATTAAAAAATTAACCCATTTCGTTTATTGACAGTCAGGTAATTATTTGTTATAAACAGCAACATGTTACAGAATTATGGTCATAAGCATGGTAAGCGCATTCCGAACTTCCGCTGGGAGGATCGGCGCTTCACGCTTAAGCCAGATTGAGACAGGTTAAGACCTGCAAAGAAAAGCGTAAAGAAAAGCCCCCGACCAGGGGGCTTTTTTATTACCAAATTTCGCCAAGGAGAGAGAAAAAATGGTACGTCGGTTTGGATTGTTCAGTTTGTTTGTTGTTGCGGTGCTGGTATTGACAGCGTGTTCTGGCACAGCGAACACCACTGCCACCGCCCCGGTTGTGAGTGACGAGACAGCAGCGGTTACCGAAGCGGCAGCCGCAACAGAAGCTGCGTCAGCGGATGGGGCGGCTGCCTGCCCTGGCGCCGGCGAGAAAACGGTGGTGGATTTGAACTGCCGGGAAATTACCGTGGCGGTTGAAAATGCTTACCTTCCTTTCAACTACGTTTTGGTTTCTACCGGCGAGTCTGCGGGCTGGGATTATGACGTCTGGAAAGAGATCTGCAATCGTTTGAACTGCGTTCCGGTGATGACGGAAGCCGCCTGGGATGGATTGATCCAGGGAACAGCCAACGGACAATACGACGTGGCAGCGGATGGGCTCACCATTACGGATGACCGCGCGCAAGTGGTTGATTTTTCAGATGGTTACCTGAGCATTCAACAGCGGTTATTGGTGCGCAAAGGCGAAACCCGTTTCAACAGCATCGAAAGTTTTGCCAGTGCCGAAAATCTGGTGATGGGTGCGCAGTCGAATACCACCAATTACGAAACAGCGAAAAAATATGTAGCAGAAACCCGCATCAAAGCATTTGACCAGATGCCTTTCGCAGTGCAGGCATTGATCAACGGCGATGTGGATGCAGTGATCATCGACCAGGTGGCGGGAATGGGTTATATGGGAGAAAACGGTGATCAACTCGATCTCGTGGGAGATCCGATCTCCAGTGATCAGCTTGGGTTTGCCTTCCCGAAAGGGAGCGATCTGGTCGATCCAGTCAATCAGGCAATCGCGGCGATGAAAGCGGATGGTACATTGGACGCGATCAATGTGAAATATTTCGGTCCCGATTTCAAAGTGACCAGCGGAGACGTGAAATAGATTATTGGTAAGGGATGAGCAGGCGCCGCTGACGGTGAGGCTTGTAATCAGCGGCGCCCCATCCAGCAAATTGGAAAAACGGTGAGGCGTTTGATTATTTTTTAGGATGATTGGGAAACCCAAGGAGATAGAATGGCTGCAGGACCTTTAACTTTGACACCATCCAATACGATGGTACAGGACCTGGCGGATCGGAAAGATCGGTTAAGACGCCGTTTACGCGATCTGCCGTGGTGGTTTGTGGCGCTGTGTTTGATCGCGATTTTGACCGGCGTGTTGATTACAACCAATCCCCGTTTCCAGGAAGCGTTTGGATTCATCCAGGCGGGATTGGGGATGACGATTTCTACGACCCTGATCGCATTTGCTGTGGCGATTGTGATCGGTCTGCTGACGGGATTTGGACGCATTTCTCAAAACGTGGCGGTCAAAAATATCTCCACGTTATACGTCGAGCTGATTCGCGGCATCCCGATGATGGTTTTGATTTTCTTCATTGCGCTGGTGGGCGTTCCAGCCGTGGTGAATGGAATTCACTCTCTGGGGGCATGGATGGTGAGCAGTGGATTTGGAGCGCTGGGAAACAGTCTGGCTGGTCTGGAAATCAAAAACATCTCCATGAACAGCCGCGCCATCGTTGCGCTGGCGATTACATACGGCGCATTTCTGGCAGAAATTTTCCGCGCAGGGATTCAATCGATTGGCAAAGGTCAGATGGAAGCTGCCCGTTCCGAAGGAATGACCTATGCACAGGCAATGCGTTACATTATTCTGCCGAAGGCAGTGCGAAATATGCAGCCAGCATTGGGGAACGATTTCATTTCCATGCTTAAAGACAGTTCACTGGTGAGCGTGCTGGCTGTACGGGATATCACCCAGGTGGCGCGTTTGTACGCTGGTCAGACTTTCCGTTTCGAGGAAGCCTATATTATTCTGGCGTCGTTGTATTTGACCATGACCGTGGTTCTTTCCCTGTGCGTCAAAGCAATTGAAAGGCGGTATCGAATTGATGGACAGAACTGAACTCCCGATGATCGAGGTCCGCGATCTGTATAAAGAATTTGGTAAATTGCGTGCTGTGGATGGTGTCAATTTACGAATTCCACGCGGGAAAGTTGTGGTCATCATCGGTCCAAGCGGTTCGGGAAAATCAACCCTGCTGCGGTGCATGAATCACCTGGAAATTGAAACCCGCGGTGAGGTCTGGGTGGACGGTCAACGTCTGACTTCAGACGCCAAACAGCTCAATACCCTGCGCGCAGACATTGGTATGGTGTTTCAGCATTTCAATTTATACCCGCATCTATCGGTATTGGAGAATGTCGCTTTACCGCAGCGTGTGGTACGGAAACGCAGTGCACAGGAAGCGGAAGAGATGGCGATCAAGCAACTGGAGCGGGTGGGCATCGCAGAGAAAGCCAGAATGTTCCCGGGTCAGCTATCGGGCGGGCAGCAGCAGCGTGTGGCGATTGCTCGAGCATTGGCGATGTCGCCCAAGGTAATGCTGTTTGATGAACCCACCAGCGCACTCGATCCAGAGATGATCAATGAAGTATTGGCTGTGATGCTGGAACTGGCAAAAGAGGGAATCACCATGGTGGTGGTAACGCACGAAATGGGATTTGCCCGCGCCGCAGCAGACGAAGTGGTGTTCATGGATCATGGACGGATTCTGGAGCAGGCAGCGCCGGATGTGCTGTTCGATACTCCGCGGAATGAGCGCACCCAGGCGTTTTTGGCGCAAATCTTGCGAAAATAAATCATGAGAGATCAGGGTATTGTATGAAATTGATCAGAGCAATAATCATCAGATGCGATCTGGAAAATCAACGATGGACGTCGGAAAAACGGCGTCCATCGTTTTTATATCAGTTGGAAGGTGGTAAATGTTAAGTAACATTATGCAAAAATTGTGTTAACTAACTTGACAAGCTTTTGAATAATGTTATAATGATTAACGTGTGAACGGCAAAATACCTGCAAGGATGGGGCTTTTGAACAGTTATTTGCTTCCTGCACCAACTACCTTTGTAAAAAATATTAACAAATATGCCATCCTTGATTTGATTCGCTTCACTCCGGGAGGCATCTCTCGCGTTGAGCTGGCACGCAAGGTGGGGTTAACGCGAGCTGCCGTTACATCCATCGTTAACGATTTGCTGGCAGTGGGTGTGATCCGCGAAGCGGAAAGCCGGTATGCACCCAGCGGGCGGCGCCCGGTGGTGCTTGAAATCAACGCAGGGCGCGGCAAGGTGATTGGCATTGATATGGGCGCCACGCATGTTACCATTCTGCTGGCTGATTTTTCTGCCTGCGTGCTGCGCGAACTTGAATCCCCTTTCGATATTAATGATGGACCCGAAGAATGCCTGTTTCAGGTGGACAGCCTGCTGCGAGATTTTCTGGATAAAGCAGACGTGAAACTGGAAGATATTCTGGCGATTGGCGTCGGGGTGCCGGGTCCAATCGTTTCGGATGCAGGCATGGTCAGCGGACCGCCGATTATGCCCGGTTGGGACAGCTATCCCATTCGCGATCATTTGCAGGAATTATGGCAGTGCCCGGTTGCATTGAGCAACGACGCGGAACTGGGCGCGTTGGGAGAATGGGCATACGGGGCAGGGCGGGGTGAACGCAACCTCGCTTATATCAAAGTGGGAACGGGAATTGGCTGCGGTTTGCTTCTGGATGGACGCCTGTATCGGGGGACAACCGGAAGCGCCGGTGAAATTGGACACATCACCCTGACCGAAAACGGACCGCTCTGCACCTGCGGGAACCGTGGTTGTTTGGAAGCACTGGCGGGCGGGAACGCTATTGCCAGACGGGCGCAAGAAGTGGTACGCAGTGGACACCGCACTCAAATGGCGTCCATCACGCCGATCAACAGTCTGACAGCACGGGATGTGATTGCGGCGGCGCGAAGCGGTGATTTGACAGCACAGAATATTGTCGCTGAAGCCGGGGAGCATCTGGGAACAGCGATTGCCAGCGTGGTAAATCTTTTCAATCCGAGCATGATTGTGGTGGGCGGAGGCGTTGCACAAATCGGTGATTTATTGTTGGAACCGATTCGTAAAACTGTCCGGGAACGCAGCCTGAAGGTTGCGTCTCGGGCAGTGCGCATCACAGCTGCTCTCTTAGGCAGACGCTCTGCCGGGATGGGAGCCGTGGTACAGGCACTGACAATTGCTCTGCATCAGATTGCAGAAGGAAAGGAGGTAAAAGTACACAGTGAAGAAGTGGAGGGTTAACCTTCACCAACTTCACCACGATCAAGATACCCAAACAGACAATCTTGCAGGGGATTGAAAGGGAACCCCTGGTCGTTCGTCCAAATTCAATTTTGTTGTAAAGGAGAGAATCGAGATGTCTAAGAAGTATATGCCCTTGCTCAGCATCCTTGCGATTGCTGCCTTCATCCTGGCAGCCTGCAAGCCTGCAGCTACCCCGGCGCCGACCGAGGCGCCTGCAGCAACCGAAGCCCCCGCGGCAACGGAAGCCCCTGCAGCAACCGAAGCCGCAACTGAAGCTGCGACTGAACCTGTGACCATCACCCTCTGGACCAAAGAAGGCGAAGCGGATGGCGGTTTGCAGTTCGTTCAGGCTCTTGCGGATGCTTACACCGCTGCGAATCCGAATGTGACCTTCGAAGTGGTCAATAAGGATGTTGAAACCCTGCGCGAAGACTTCCAGACCTCCAGCCTCGCTGGCGCAGCTCCTGACCTGCTCTGGACCGTGTCTGACCATCTTGGACCGTTCACCACGGCTGACCTGATTCAACCTGTGGATGGTCTCTTTGATCTGTCTGTCTTTGTTGACAGCGCGACCAAGGCTGTGCAGTCTCCCGATGGCAAAACTTGGGGCGTTCCGATTTCCAACGGTAACCACCTGATGCTGCTCTACAACAAATCCATGGTGGAAAAGGCTCCTGCGGACACCGATGAACTGGTCTCCATGGCTAAGGCACTGACCAAAGACGGCACCTACGGTTTGGTTTTCAACCAGACAGAACCCTTCTTTGCTTCTCCATGGTTGGGCGGCTTCGGTGGCAAAGTCTTCGCTGCAGACGGCGTGACCCCCACCCTGAATACCCCCGAAATGATCGCCACCATGCAGTGGCTGTACGATCTGCGCAACACCTCCAAGATCATCCCGACCGAAGGCGACTATGACAGCTCGGACACGCTCTTCAAAGAGGGTAAGGCTGCCATGATCATCAATGGCGACTGGTCTCTGGGTGGCTATAAGGAAGCCCTGGGCGACAAACTGGGTGTTGCACCCATCCCCACGGTCAAATCCACGGGTCTCCATCCTGCACCTTACACCTCCGGTGTGTTCTTCATGCTGCCCAAGGGTCTTGAAGGCGCCAAGCTCGAAGCGGTGAAAGGCTTCATCAATTTCGTGACCAACGAACAAAATCAACTCGACATGGTTACCAAACTGTCCCGCCTGCCCGCTCTCAAGACTGCTCTGGCGAGCGATCTGATCACCAAAGATCCGATCCTGGCTGGCTCTGCTGAACAGATGACCTACGGCGTCCCCATGCCCACCGTTGTTGAAATGCGCTGCGTCTGGGACTCATGGAAACCTGAAATGCAGGCGATCATGGGTGGCACCGAGACCGCTGAAGCTGGCGCTGCAAAGATGCAGACCTCCGCTGAATCTTGCATTGCCAATCTTGAGTAATTCGAATCAACGGGGTTTGTAAGATCGACCCTGAAGGTTTGCTGCAATAAGAATGGGGTCGGGCAGTTTTCACAATACCCGACCCCATTTGTCCAGGTAATACGGAGGATAAAACGATGATCACTTCAGATGTTATCTTAAAGAGCATAACAGAGGTTGGTTCAACAGTCCTCTATATTCTTGCAGGTACTGCCATCCTGGAGTTGGTGCTCTATCTGGTTTTACAACGCTGGTTGAAATATAAATATGCATTACCCTTCATGCTTATTGCGCCAGCTGTCATAGGGCTCTGTGCACTGGTTGTCTATCCGCTTGCCTGGGAATTGAATGTTTCTTTCACCAATATGAGCCTGAGACATTTCAGGAACCCAGAGTATATCGGTTTTGCTAACTATATCAAAGTGTTTACCCAACCCGTCCTGAAGGATGTCCGCTTTTTACCATTATTGGGACAAACCCTCCTCTGGACGGTAATCAACGTTGTCTTTCACGTTGGGGGAGGGTTAGGTCTGGCGCTGTTGTTGAATCGTCCGATGAAACTTCGCGGGATCTACCGCATGATCTTAATCCTGCCGTGGGCAATTCCCCAGGTTATCGCTGTTCTCTCGTGGCGCGGTGAATTCAACTATGAATATGGTTTCGCCAATGTGATCTTAAACCTGTTAGGATTTGGATCGGTTAACTGGTTAACCTCCCCTACACCCAACTTCATTGCCATGTGCATCGTCAATATCTGGCTGGGGATTCCATTCATGATGGTGATCCTGTTGGGTGGTCTTCAAAGTATCTCAAGCGAATATTACGAAGCGGCAGATATGGACGGCGCCAATGCCTTGCAAAAATTCACCAATATCACTATGCCACTTTTGAAACCCGTGATGACGCCAGCCATATTACTGGGTACATTCTGGACGTTTAACAACTTCAATGTTCCCTTCTTCATTAACCAGAATGAATTGGAATCCTCGGATATTTTGGTGACCGCATTATTCCGTGCGGGCTTCCAGTACAACCGGTACGGTTTCTCCGCGGCGTTTGCATTTGTGATATTTATCATGCTGCTGGTTTATGCAATCGTTTATCTGAAAGGTACCGGCAGCCTGAAAGGAGCGAATGAATGACCACATCTGATACCCCCAAAGTCATTAAGCGACGCCGTCGCTCTTTCTTCTACGGAGGCAGAGAAGATTCGCCATTCAAACGCATCTTAATTCACATCACACTCGTGATCGCGTGTGTCGTCTCCGTTTATCCGATTTTGCGTGTTGTAAGCGTATCGCTGCGACCTGGCAACCGGCTGCTTTCGACCGACTTAAGCATTATCCCCCCGGATGCAACGCTGGAATCCTACCGGATCGTTCTATTTGATAAACCATTCCTGAGCTGGATCTGGAACAGTCTGGCGATTACACTTGCCACAGCGATCATTGGTGTGTTATTAGCTGCGACATCTGCATATGCGTTTTCCCGGTGGAAGTTCCCCGGTCGGGCAGGTGGGCTGGTGTTTTTGATGGCAACCCAGATGATCCCGGCATCAATGTTGATGATCCCGTTGTATATTCTGGCGATCAACCTGAACATGGTCGGCACCTACCGGGGACTGGTTATCGCATATTCGGTGACGGCGGTACCCTTCAGTATCTGGACGCTGAAGGGATACTACGATACGATCCCGATTGACCTGGAAGAGGCGGCAGAACTGGATGGTTGTTCCAAGTTGGAGGCATTTTGGCGCATTCTGTTACCGCTTTCCACTCCGGCGCTTTCCATCGCCTTCCTGTTCAACTTTACCACCGCGTGGAATGACTATCTGATGGCGCGCGTGATGCTGGGTTCGCAGGAGAAACTGCTGACCTGGCCTCTGGGTTTGCAGCGATTGCAGGGACAATTCCAGACTCAATGGGGACAGTACTCAGCGGCATCGGTCATGGTGATGATCCCGGTGATGGCGCTGTTCCTGTATTCTTCCAAGTATCTGATCTCGGGTCTGACCATCGGCAGTGTGAAGGGATAGCCGAAGGTTCCGATTATTTACAACATCTAAAGAACCCCGTTGCGTATGTGTAACGGGGTTCTTTAGACGAAGGAGGAGAGATGAAAAAAGCCCGTTTGTTTGTGAGCATATTTCTCTTGCTGTCGGTGCTGCTTTCAGCCTGCGGCAAGGGAACGCCCGACGCCACCAGCCCGGCGTCTGGCGAAACCGAATCCCCCGCAGCAACCGAGGCGCCAACAGAGGCACTCGCAGAGGATGTACTTTACCTCAACATTACGTGGCACCAGCACCAACCCCTGTATTACAAAGATGAAGACGGCGTGTATACACGTCCGTGGGTGCGGGTGCATGCCACCAAAGATTATTACGACATGGCTGCCACGGTGGCAAAGTATCCGAATGTACACGTAACGTTCAATCTGACCCCGGTTCTGTTGAAGCAATTGAACGATTTCGTGGAGAATGGGGCGAAAGACCGCTATTGGGTACTTTCGGAGAAACCGGCGGCTGAATTAACCGACGCGGACAAAGATTTCATCCTGCGGAGGTTTTTCGACGCCAATTATGACCATATGATTCGGGTCCATGCAGGGTATAAGGCGTTGTTGGATAAACGCGTGGGCGCCAGCGATGCAGAAATTGCCAAAGCCATGGAGACCTTTACAGAGCAGGATTTTCGCGATTTGCAGGTGTGGTTCAATCTGGTCTGGATGGATCCTGATGAACTGGCGAAGGAACCTTTGAAGGCATTGGTTGAAAAGGACCATGGATTTGCCGAGGAAGATAAGGCGGTCGTTTTCGATCAGGTCAAGAAGATTATGGCAGAAGCTGTACCGATTCACAAACAACTTCAAGACGCCGGACGAATTGAAGTGATCACCACCCCGTATGCGCATCCGATCTTGCCGCTGCTGTACAACACCAAACTATCATTGGTGGGGAATCCGAGCGCGGAACAGCCCAAGCAGTTCAGTTACGTGCAAGACGTGATCGCGCAGCTTGATCAAAGCGTAAAGATTTACGAAGAGACTTATGGGCGCGAACCGCGCGGGATGTGGCCTGCGGAAGGCGCGGTGGCGCAGGAAATTGTCCCGTTTGTTTCAAAAGCAGGCTATACCTGGATGGCATCTGGGGAACAGGTGCTGGCGAATTCGCTTGGAATCGGCGCATTCACCCGCGATTCCAAGGATACGGTACTGGAAGCGGATAAACTCTACCGTCCATATATCGTCGAGGGTCCGGCGGACGGACCGGTGAAAGGTGGATCGGTGGTGATGGTTTTCCGTGATTTGCTCATCTCGGATAAACTGGGCTTTACCTATTCGGGCACGCCCGGAAAAGAAGCCGCCGCCGACTTCATGCAGCGGTTGGAAAATATCCGTGAGGAGTTAAAGAAAGAAGGCGCGACTGGTCCGCATCTGGT
>JBDKTF010000556.1:0-5319 GCA_039680295.1 Anaerolineaceae bacterium | reverse complement strand
CTGCGCACAACCTTCCAGACTGAAAATATAGATGGGTTTACGCTGGTCAAGCACCAGCCGCAAATCGCGGCTCAGGGTTTCACCGGTGAGGTGGTCGAGCGGCAACGCGCCTTCGATTTCAACGCCGCCACCCGTGCTGCCGATTCCAATTCCGCCAGCATTGGAGGCATAGCTGGCGAGGATGCCGGTTCCAAACCTGCCCATAAAGCTGGAATACAGCATCAGCACTTCACGGTCGGCGTGCAAATCGAGTACACCCAACAGGCGCTGAACCAGCGTAGATCCGATGATGCGCTCGTCTACGATCACCGGGAATTGATAGGTTTCCACTGCAAAACCATCGCGGTGGATTTCTGCGATTAGTGACTGATATATTTCGCGCGCATTTCGCAGCCGCCGGGCATTCAATGTTTCCCGCAGGATATTCAAAGCGGTTTCTGCAGGCTTCTGGGTGAAACGCATCATCTCGCCCAGGTCGGGTTCGATATCCAATCCCACACCGGCGAAGGATAAATTTTCTTTGACCATCCACTCGCAGAAACACCGGTATCTTTCCACGGCAGCGGGGGCGTTATCAAGGTTGAACCAGTACCCCTGATCTTTGGGGAGCAGCAGCCAGGCAGTGACTGGGATGTTGGCTTCTGTCAATCTGCGAACCACGGCGGCGCGCTGCACGGTCAAATCGATGATCCCCAGGCTTACAGCGGCGTGCATACTTTGCAGATCTAAAATAATCTGCGGATCGGCGAAGAAATGTTCCAGCGATGGTGCGTCCAATTCACAGAAGAAGGTTAATTTCGGTGTGTCCATCTGTGCTTTGATTACCCTTCCAGCAGTTGATATGCCAGTGCGAGCGCGCCGAGCATGCCGGACCGATTACCGAGACCAGGTGGCACGAGATAGGTATCCGGATGATCCTGAATGGCGGGTGATTGAACGTAGCCATTGATTAATTCCACGGTACGTTTTCGGATCAATGGAAAGAGTTGCGGCTGCTGCATGACGCCTCCACCCAGAATGATGCGCTGCGGAGAAAGCGAGCAGACCGTGTTCATCATTGCAAGAGAGATGTATTCGGCTTCCAATGTCCAGGCAGGGTGGTCTGGCGGGAGGCTGGAAGCGGGCGTCTCCCATCGGTACTGGATGGCTGGACCGGCAGCTAACCCTTCAAAGCAGTCACCATGATAAGGGCAAAAACCGCCGTAAGGATCATTCATTCGGTCATGCGGCAGCAGCATGTGTCCCATTTCGGTGTGCACGAGACCGTGAACCATCTTCCCGTTGGTGATGATTCCCGCGCCAATTCCGGTTCCGATGGTGTAATATACCAGATCGTTTAAGCCTTGAGCTGCGCCCCAGGTCATTTCTGCCAGCGCTGCCGCGTTGACGTCGGTGTCGAATGCCACTGGCAGGTCAAGCGCCAGGGATAGCGGACCGCATAGATCGGTGAACCGCCAGCCGGGTTTGGGGGTCGAGGTGATATAGCCCCAGGTGGGCGAACCGGGATGCAAGTCGATCGGACCGAATGAACCAATCCCGATGGCAGAAATAAGGGAGGTTTTCATCTCTTCACGAAAAAAATTTACTGCCTGCAGAATGGTTTCCTGAGGTGTTGTGGTTGGGAAACGAACTTCAGCGCGGATATCCTCTGGTCCTGTCCCAACCGTGCATACGAATTTTGTTCCCCCGGCTTCAATACCGCCGACCAGTTTCATTTCTTTCCTCCCAATGGTGAGATACATCTGGTTTTCTTCAGATGTTGTTTTAATCGTTATACGATTGAGCAGTTTTGGTTTTATGACCGTATTCAATCGATTATACCCTGACCAGCATGAAATACTGAATCGCCGTCTCAGGTATAATTCAGATCAGACTATGAAAACTCAGGTCATTCTTCTGGAAGCACATGATGACATCATCTCCACGCGTGATAAGATGACGTGGGGTAAAGCTGCCCGGATACTGCTGATATTTCCGGAGAAGCATCGGATATTGGCGCGCAAACTGGATCTGGTGTTGATACAACGGCACGCCACCTCATTGGGCGCAAGAGTGGGATTGGTGGTTCGAGATCCGGTGGTGCGTGAACATGCAGATGAGCTGGATATCCCGGTGTTCCGTTCGAGACTGGAGGCGCAGCGGGCGACCTGGCGGCACGGTCGGGGAAGGGTTCGCCATGCGTTTGAACATGTCCCTCATGGAGATTTGCGCGCTGAACGGGATATCCTCCACCCGACGCGGTCAACCTGGATGGAGAACAACTGGTTCCGCGCTGCGGCATTTTTGTTGGGTGTATTGGCGGTGTTTTCAATGGCAGTGGTATATCTGCCTTCTGCCGAAGTGGAAATCAACCCAAAATCTGAGCTTCGTTCAGCAGACTTACCCATTACAACAGGAAAAAAAGTAACCACCTTCAATCTTTCCGGAAGGATTCCCTGGCAAACACTGAAGGTAACAGTCAGCGGATCCGATCACACTTCAACAACAGGATCGGTACCGGTGCCAGCGGAAAAAGCGAACGGAAAGGTGATTTTTACCAACCTTGGCGACGCGGTGGTGAAAATTCCCGCGGGAACGGTGTTACGTTCTGACGATGAAACCGGCGCCGAGTTTATCACCCTGCACGAAGGTTCACTCGCTGCCGGCAATGGACAAAACCTCCTGGTCAATGTGGAAGCGCTCAACGGGGGAAGCACAGGGAATGTACCGGCAGGGGCGATCCAGATGATCGATGGAAACTTGGGATTATCTGTCAGTGTGACCAACCCGGATGCCATGCAGGGAGGGACTGATCGTACTGCACCCGCCCCAGCACCCGCAGACCAGCGTTTGTTGTATTCCAGATTAGAGAAAACGCTTCTGAACCAGGCGCTGACCCGGATGCAAGCCCAAATCGAAGCGGGGGATCTTCTGATCAAACAAACATTGGCGGTTTCACGGGTCATCCATGAGGAATGCGAACCGTCTGAGGGACAGCCCGGAGATCAGTTGAGTCTTTCTCTGGAATTGGAAGTGGAAGTAAATGCTCTCCCTGCCGCGCAAATCAACCAGCTGGCAGGAGCAGCATTGGGCGCCGATTTACCCACCGGGATGACACTCATGGAAGATACGTTGGTGATGGAGCCCCCGTCTCAGTGGAAGACAACCGCAGACGGCTCGCTGCAAGGAATTCTGACTGTGAAACAGAAGATTTCACCCGACGTAAATGGTGATGATCTGGCGAGAATCATTCGCGGACAGCGCGTGGATCAGGCTGCGCAACAATTGGAACAACGGATTGTTTTGCAATCTCCACCGGTATTTCGCATCAAGCCTGGCTGGTGGCAGCGGTTGCCCTTCCTGCCGTTTCAAATTTCCATTATTACAGCGAAATGAGGCATGATGCGTATATTGGCGGTGGATCCAGGAGAAAAGAATATTGGATTGGCGGTAAGCGATCCAACCGGTACGATTGCCAATCCACTGCAGGTGATCAAACATGTTGCGCGGGCACAGGATGCCGCAGCTATTGTCAGGATTGCAGAGTCAGTAGGCGCTGAAGAAATTGTGGTCGGGATTGCGCTGGATGAAAATGGCGAAATTGGCTTTGCGGCGCGGAAATCGGTACGCATGGCAGAAGCCCTGCGCGCAGTCACCTCGCTGCCGGTTCAATTATGGGATGAAAGCAATTCAACCGAAACCGCGCAAGCGGCTCGGCGTGCCATGGGTGTCAAACACGCCCGGAGACAGGGTCATATGGATGAACTGGCTGCCACGGTGATCCTTCAATCCTACCTGGATTCTCGTAACGACCAGGTGGAAATCAATGACAACGCATTGGAATCTTGAAAATATGAGTCAACAACGCAAAAAATCCAAATGGAGTCCCGTTTTATTGATTTTGGGGTGTGTTCTCTGTATTGTTCTGGGATTGATTGGATGGCTTTTCTACCGGGTGCCGCTTGAAGCAGAGGACATCTTTGGAAAGCCCGGCGCAAACTTAAACACGACGCAGCGCTATACCTACTCGGTACAATTGCTGCTCAATGTGGACAACTTGCTCGAACCACTCAACCCCGCGGCAAGTCAGGTAGCATTTCAGGTGCGCGATGGGGCAACAGCCAGTGAAGTGGCGTATACCCTGGAAACCGAGGGTTTGATTCGTTCGGCAGACGCGTTCCGCGCATATCTTGTTTACGCTGGATTGGATACGGGATTGCAGTCGGGTAGTTACAAACTCAGTCCGTCCATGACGGCAGTGGATATTGCCCACGAATTGTTGGATGCCACTCCCACTGAGGTGACGTTCAACATTTTACCGGGTTGGCGGGCAGAAGAGATTGCCGCAGCATTGCCCACTTCCGGGCTGGGGATCAACGCGGAGCAATTCATGGGCGCGGTGACTTATCCGACCCAAACCTTGCCAGAAGGAATGATTTCACTGGAAGGGCTTCTGGCGCCGGGCTCGTATCAAATCAAACGCGATGCCAGTGTTCAGGAAGTGTTGGACATCTTCGTGGAACGTTTCAACCAGAATGTCACCCCGGAGATACGACAGGGATTCGAAAAACAAGGGCTGACCTTTGCGCAGGGGGTGATCCTGGCATCCATTGTTCAACGCGAAGCCATGGTGGAGGATGAACAGCCTACGATCGCCTCGGTTTTTCTCAACCGGATGCGGGATGGTTCAAAACTGGACAGCGATCCAACGGTGCAATACGCCATCGGGTACAACCAGGAACAGAAAACATGGTGGACCAATCCTCTCAGCGCGACAGACCTTGCTTATGATTCTCCCTATAATACCTATCTGTACGGGGGGCTGCCTCCGGCGCCAATTTCCAATCCGGATGTATCCGCATTGAAAGCGGTTGCATTTCCGGCGGAAACCCCGTATTATTATTTTCGAGCAGCATGTGATCAATCGGGCAGGCATGTGTTTGCAAAAACCTATGAAGAACATTTAGCCAACGCCTGTCCCTAATGCAATTTGTTCTCTCTTATTGCCGGTATGGAGGCTGAATTATGGGCGAAATACTGGGAATTGATGTCGGTGGATCTGGAATCAAAGGCGCACCAGTTAATACTGAGACCGGTGAATTAAGCCAACCACGGTTTCGCATCCCGACTCCCATCCCCGCGAAACCCAAAGCGGTGGCTAAAACCATCCATCAGGTGGTAAAGCAATTCGAATGGACTGGCAAGATTGGGGTTGGTTTTCCGGCGATCGTTCGCGGTGGAAAGGTATATTCTGCCGCCAATGTTCATAAAACATGGATCGGGACAGACCTGGAAATGCTGGTGGGGGAGGAAACCGGGTGTATTACCGTGGGTGTGAAT
>JBDKTF010000372.1:0-1907 GCA_039680295.1 Anaerolineaceae bacterium | reverse complement strand
TTTCATTTTCCAGTTGGGTCTGGATACCCTGAATCTGACTGGCACGGTACTCCTGTTCAGCGGTCAGATTGTCGCAAACCATCTGGTTTAGTTTTTCCAACCGATCTTCTGTTTCAGCACGAAGACTCGATTGAGAGGTTTGGAGGATTTGCAAATATTCCTGCTGCTGTTCGATGATTCTTTGCCCATACTCTCTTTCAATGCGACTCAGGTCTTGATTGTATTGCCCCAATGATTGCTGCAAATCTTGTTGGCGCGACTGAACTCTTTCTAATTCCTGCCAGGCGAATGTGGCGTTATGATGATCCAATTCATCCAATACCTCGTCAAGACTTTTTTGCAGCAGACGGTTTCGAATGTCTGCCTCGTGCATTCTCTGGTATTCATCTCGGCTGATGGAAACGATGGTGCGTTTATAACCGCTCATGCTGCACCTCTTTGGTTACCCATCCCCGGATCGCCCTCTCGACATTCGGCGTGATGGCTTTACTCGGAATGCCTGCCACGAGAAAAGAATCTCCCTGAACATAAATTTCAGCTCTACGAGGTCCAGTAATAAAATCTGAATCCTTCAAGGTATCTGTGAGGAAATGGATAGTTTGATTTGATGAGCCGCGCAGTCCCTGATCATCATCCAGTTGAATGCGGTAGGGACTATCAATCAATACATCCAAACGCTCAATCAATCCCTGAATCGCTTCCGGCGCACCCGGAGCTTGAAGTTGAGAAAGGAGATATCCAGAATAGGCAATTACATTGATCGGGCGGATCGATCGGGCTGCGTCAATTAATTTGCATAAACCGGCTGCCTGCTGCATGGGTTCACCGCCGGAAAGGGTCAGTCCGGTGATGGTTGGATCGACGAGGATATGTTTCGCCAGCGATTCTGGATTCCATATATTCGCGGGTTTGAATTCCCACCAATCTGCGGCAATACAACCGCGGCAGCGAAGTGCACATCCCTGCACCCATACAACTGCTCGCCAGCCAGGTCCCAGAGCATTCGTTCCCGGGCAGATGGCTGCGATGTTAAGCGATTCACCGGATTGCATTTGAGACCAGAGCGCGTTTTGGGATTCAAAATTGCGGGTATTCATTGCGGCTTCCACCTGAATAACAGATCGGTTCAACACAGACCAATTATAGAACAAATATTCTAATATGTCAATTACCCCGGAAGATAAATTAAAACCGCCTGTATTCCAGCAATTTCTTAAATCATCCAAATTCAACGAAATCGAACGGTTGCGATTCATGGTATAAATAGAACGCACCTACCTTTTATCTCCAATTTTGATCTTTTAGGGAATAGCCGACCATGACCGAAGAAACCAACGACGAAAAGTACGTACTGGTGATAGGATCTGCAACGCTGGATGTGATCGGAAAATTGCAGAGTTATCCTGAACCGGGAACGTCAAATCCTGCAAAAATACGAACCTCCTTCGGTGGGGTGGCACGCAATATTGCCGAAAATCTGGCTCGTCTTGGGTGCCCAGTCAAACTGGTGACGGCAGTTGGAGATGATCAATTTGGGGATCAACTCCGGGCGTATACGGTAAACGCCGGGGTGGATCTGTCGGAGACCCTGGTCGTACCGGGTGGGCGAACAAGTACCTATGTTGCGATGATTAATGACAGCGGTGGTTTGCATCTCGCGGCAGATGACATGGTTGTGCTGAAGGAAATTTCACCCGAGGTCATTCAGGCGAAGGCAGACCTGTTTAAACAGGCAGCCATGATCTGCGTGGATGCAAATCTGGCAACCGAAACACTCGATGCGATATTCAATCTGGCGCACCGTATGGGGGTACCGGTTTGCGCAGATCCGGCAACGACAAGTCTGGCACATCGATTTTTACCCTATCTGGATCGCATCGATTTAATTACCCCCAATACATCCGAAG
>JBDKTF010000198.1:0-4333 GCA_039680295.1 Anaerolineaceae bacterium | reverse complement strand
GCCCCGTCCGCCCCCACCGGCAGAAGCTTTCACCAGTACGGGGTAAGTCATTTGCGCCGCCATGTCCAGCGGCAGTTCTGGGGGCAGTGGGCGGTCAGACCCGGGCAGCACCGGCAGGCCGGCTTCCTGATCCGCCTGGCGGGATGCCAGTTTATCGCCCAATAAAGAAATCGTCTCGGGGCGCGGACCCACAAACGTGAGCCCGGCTTCTTCCACGGCGCGGGCAAAAGCGCTGTTTTCCGCTCAAAAGCCGTAACCGGGGTGGATAATTTTGGCGCCGGTCTTTTTCGCTGCCGATAGAATCTGTTCCATGTCCAGATAGGCTGTTCGTTCGCCAATGGCAACCGCTTCATCGGCATACCGCACATGCAGCGCCAACTGATCTGCGCTGGTATATACCGCCACGCTTGGGATGCCCAGTTCGCGGCAGGTACGCAGGATGCGCACCGCAATCTCTCCCCGGTTCGCCACCAAAACCTTTGTGCCCTTTGTCATAAAGATCTACCTTCCATGTTCAGGCTCGAGATTCTCAAAGTGGAATATTGCCGTGCTTGCGTGATGGCGTGGACTGGCGTTTGTCGCGCAGAACCTCGAATGCCTGCGTCAATCGGGCGCGGCATTCTTCCGGCTGGATGATGTCATCCAGATAGCCGCGCGCCGCCGCGACCAATGGGGTCGCCAGCTCTTCGCGATACTTGCGCGTCAACTCAGACTGGCGGGCGGTTGGGTCTTCAGCCGCATCAATCTCCTTGCGAAAGACCACATTCACCGCTCCTTCGGGTCCCATCACGGCGATTTCAGCCCCCGGCAGTGAAAAGTTGAGATCGCTGCCCAGGTGCTTGGAGCTCATCACAATATAGGCGCCGCCGTACGCTTTGCGAAGGATCAGCGCCACTTTGGGTACACTGGCTTCGGAATAGGCATAGATCATCTTAGCGCCGTGGCGAATGATGCCGCCGTATTCCTGCTCCGCGCCCGGCATGAATCCGGGCGTATCCACCAGCGTCAGCAGCGGAATATGAAATGCATCGCAGAAACGTATGAACCGCGCTCCTTTGTCCGATGCATTGATATCCAATACGCCTGCCAGATTATCCGGTTGGTTGGCAATCACGCCCACCGGATATCCGTCCAGTCGAATGAATCCCACCACCAGATTGGGCGCGTATTCGCTCTGCACTTCCAGAAATTCGCCGCCATCCGCCAGGGTTTCAATGACCCGCAAAATATCGTAAGGCTGCTGTGGATCGGTAGGGATCATCTCGGTTAATTCGGGAGTTGCCCGCTGTGGATCATCCCCCGTTGGAGCGTAAGGCGGCGGGGTCAGATTGTTGGGGGGCAGATACGAAAGCAGCCACCGGACGTTCGCCAACAAGGTGTCTTCATCAGCCGTTGTAAAATGCGCCACCCCGCTGCGGGTGCGGTGCACTTCTGCGCCGCCCAGTTCCGATGCGGTGATGTCTTCATGTGTCACCGCCCGCACCACTTCCGGTCCGGTGATGAACATGTGAGCTGTTTTTTCGACCATGAATACGAAATCAGTAATGGCTGGGGAATACACCGCCCCACCCGCGCAGGGACCGAGGATGATCGAGATTTGCGGAATGACACCCGACGCGCGCACATTGCGGTAGAAAATCTCTCCATAACCTGCCAGCGCATCCACGCCTTCCTGAATACGCGCCCCCCCTGAGTCGTTTAATCCGATCAGCGGCGCCCCGTTTTGTATCGCCATGTCCATCAGACGCGCAATTTTTCGTCCATGCGCTTCCCCTACCGACCCACCCATCACGGTAAAATCCTGGGCAAACACATAAACCGTACGCCCATCAATCTTGCCCCAACCGGTAATGACGCCATCACCATAGGGGTGGCTTTTCTCCATTCCCAATCCAGTGGCGCGATGCGTCACGAACATTCCGGTCTCATGGAAAGTGTCAGGATCCAATAACTTTTCAATTCGCTCTCGCGCGGTTCCTTTTCCCTTGGCATGCTGGGCAGAAATACGGCTTTCACCCCCACCCTGGCGAGCAGTCTCACGGATTTTTTCAAGATCGTTTTTAGGATCGTTCATAACGACGGTTCATTCCTGTTCCAATTCCAGATCTTTGGAATTTTTGATTGTTTCAGTGATTAGAATAATCTTCAAAAACTATCAGACTCTCGCAGCTTTTTCAATCTACAACTAATAGACCCAAACCCCATTTTTGATCGAAAGTTGCGTTCGACTTCTTTTTTCATCTTTTCTGCGCATTCATTCCACACCTGTTCAATAACCATTGAAAGTGTGATGAATGGAAGCAGTTTCCACGTTCCAAAAGGGTTATGAGCAAGGAACAAAAAAGGCGCCGTTTCAGGCGCCTGTGAGATTGATCGATGATACCCGCATCCCCCCTCAATCTGTGGAACCTTCAGCTTCGGGCTTTACTACATCAGCAATGGTTCCAGATGCGGAAACGATGACCGGTCGATAATACGAACGTCCGGCGCATGCCTTGCATAACACCTGCCCATCTCTGATGATTTCTCGCTCGTTGGTGATCTCTTCCCCACAAATGTCGCAGTTCACACGCAGCCCCGGACGGGAAAGAATTTCATCGATCGTCGGTTTCAGCTCCACCTGTCTGAAGTTCAATAATTCTTCATCGGGCATGATCTGATACGCCTGCATCTGAGCAAAATAATGGCGTGGTTCTTCAGACGCCCACTTCAATGCCCGTTCGCGCACATCCAATTTCGGCGTCACCCGCACAGCCTGCCGGGTTTCCACATTGACAAACGTTGCTGCAACCTTTCCATAGTCTTCCACCCGCAAATTGCGATGCCCTACGCAGCACCCCGTCGCGGCAATCACCCCATCTGCAAAACAACCATAGCACTCCAGAATCACAACCAGACGTTTCCCGGCAGGTTGCGGCTCGAGCCCCACCGCGGTTGTTCCTGCCAATCCAATTCTCACGCCCAGGATCTGCTTGGGGCAGAGATGGCTGTGATTTCGAGAGGAATTTTCGAGCATTTCAACAAGTTCAGGCATGTTTTATTTCCGATCCATCCATAAAGAATATCTTCCCTGTCTCCCAGCGGAAAGAATAATTTACACTCAACCCATCATCTGGATTCAGGTGGACGCTCCTGAAGGTATCTTACCACCTGAAAAAAGTAATTTTACCTTAATCTTCAACGTCAATCTGCATTAATTTTACGCAGATGAAACTCGACCTTTCCATTGATCCCTAAATCCGATCCATCCGTGAGCACACAGATGGCGCTGTCAGGCAGAAAGAAACTGATGCGCAATTCCATCGGTAGAGATTCTTGTATTTTTACTGATGCGCATACAAAACTTTAACATTCCGTTATTCTTGAACATACATGTACATGAGAAAATGAAAATTATATTGGCGAAACAATGCCTTTTATTCCGAAATACGAAAGAGTTTTGAATGAACGATCCCAGACATCCAACCGAAAACAACCATGGAACGGACGAGAACAAACAGAAACAGGACCTGCGAAAAAAGCAGACCAGTTTTGGAATCAGCTATTTGATTGTCAGTTTGATCGGCATGTGGTTGTTTCAGCAGTTTATTTTGTATCCCTTATTCAGCCAGCAGGTGGAAATCCCTTACAGTGACTTTAGAGCGAAGATTCGTGACGGGCAGATCGTCAATGTCACAATCGAAACGGACCGCATCACGGGCATGATGGTCAATCCCACCCCACAGGGCAAGAAAGATCAAAACATACCCTTCACCGTCATTTCAATGCCTAATGGTGACCCGACATTAATCGAAGCACTGGATCAAGCCGGTGTTGAGTACAGTGTTGCCCAACCGCCCAGTCCGGTGGGTAACTTCCTGCTCGCATATGGACTGCCTTTGGCTTTGATCGGCGGTGTCTGGTACTTCGGTTATCGCCGAATGATGAAGACCGGTATGGGCGGCATGGGCGCGGGTGGGATCATGGGTGTTGGCAAGAGCAAGGCAACCGAAGTCAAACCTGAAGATATTAACATCACCTATCAGGATGTAGGCGGCGCAGATGAAGCCATTGGTGAATTGCAGGAAATCATCCAATTTCTCAAAACACCCGAGCGGTTTGCGAATCTGGGCGGTCGAATACCGAAAGGTGTGCTGCTGGTGGGTCCTCCTGGCACAGGGAAAACCCTGCTGGCAAAAGCCACCGCTGGAGAAGCCCACGTACCTTTCTTTGAAACAAGTGGTTCTGAATTCATTGAAATGTTCGTGGGTGTTGGCGCTGCCCGTGTGCGCGATCTATTTGAGCAGGCGCGCAGTGCTGCACCAGCGATCATCTTCATTGATGAAATCGATGC
>JBDKTF010000565.1:0-6559 GCA_039680295.1 Anaerolineaceae bacterium | reverse complement strand
TTATTCGACGCCGAACAGAACAACCTGGATGTGCTGGTTGTAAAGCTGGGGAGGCGTACCGCCGATTTGCCCGAGGGTATATGCCCCCGCCAAAGGAATATCCCCAAGAGCGTCTGATAGAGCCTCGATCTCTGCGCCAGGATGTGTTTCGAATATCAGTTGCCATGCCGTGTCGGCAAAGACCACGGCAAAGAGGGGATGAGCTGGACCGAGCGTGGCTTTAGCGGCATTGACCGCGCTTTGCACAGCACCCAGGCATGTGTCCATGCTGGCGGTGAGCAGGTGGGCGGTGCTGTGATTTGGGATATCTGCATTGAAGCGAAAGCTGCCATCGGCTTCAGCAAGAATGGGCGAACGAACCATTCGCTGCACGGTGCCTTCTTCTTCGATTTCCAGCGGATACATTCGCAGCAAAGTGGAAAGCGGCGGTTGGGTCCATTCATGGGGAGAACCGCCGAATACCTCGCTATACACTTCCGCGGGTGTCTGGCTGCCCAGCGTACGCAGCCAGCATTGATTGACCCGGTTTACCGGAAAATAACGTCCCACCGGTTGCCAGCCATGCGCCATACCCACGCCGATGCGAAGGGGGGTATTGAGAAGCATGAGGGCGCATCCCCCGCTGCCAATCTGATTGCCGCAAATCTGCAAGGTTTTCCCCGTGGAAAAATTGCCGCTGGCTAACCCTCCAACAATATTGGTTTTTTCCATGGCTGGCAAGCCGTGCAAAACCGCAGCACAATCGGAACCAACGCCGTCTCCACCCATCCAGATCAGTTGCGGAGCCCCATCCTTTTTTAGCATATCGTTCAATTGGCGATAGGCGGTTTTATTTTCGGTGGGAGATTCAGGAATCCAGACGGTTTGAGCTTTGAGATCATCTCCCGCAATCAGGAGGACAACGACACTCCGCGAGTCGTGACCTGCGGCGGTAAAAGGTTGAACGGTGCTCATTCCCCACAGGGGCGCACCGCCGAGTAAGCCAGACGCGCCGTTCAGAACGGCACCCAGGTCCAGCTCTTGGGCGGCGAAGATCAATGCCAACGCTGTGTTTCCCGCGCCTTCCAACTGGCGCAGCGCCTGGTGGACAGCATTGATGGCAGCCTCACGACCGTCCAATGCCTGCGCGGAACCAACAGCGGCTTTGAAGTTCATCGGTTTATCCCCTCAAGCGTTACTGCGCAATCGGAATGGTGAAGTGGAAGGTGGTACCTTTTCGAAATTCGCTTTCGAACCAGATACGTCCGCCCTGATGCTCCACCAGACTGCGGGTGATGTTCAACCCCAGACCTGTCCCCGGAGCTTCGCGGGTTTTGGGATCTTCAGAACGGAAGAATTTCTGGAATATCTTCACCTGGTCTTCTTCGTTGATGCCAATTCCATTATCCTGCACCCAGATATGAACCACCTGCGGGGCGCCGTCCGGGTCCCAGGTGTTGGCGGAGGGTTCGGCATGAACATCAATGGTTCCACTGTTCTGGGTATATTTGTAAGCGTTACTGACCAGGTTGGTCAGGATTTGCGCCAGGCGAGTCCGGTCTGCCCAAACGGGCGGAAGGTTGGCTGGAATGTCCACATTGAGGATCTGCTGTTTATCTTCAATCTGGCGGCGGGTGGAACGAATGACTTCTTCTGTGACCTCGGCGAGAGAAAGCTGTTTGAAGTCCAGGCGTAGGCGACCAGCTTCGATCCGGGAAACATCTGCGAGATCGGATACGAGAGTAGACATACGTTCGGTATTGGAACGGATGGTGGCGATGTAATTCGCCTGAGCTTCGTTGATGGTACCGACAGCACCGGCAGCCAGCAGTTCGGTGTACCCCTTGATTGAGGTCATGGGGTTCTTCAATTCATGCGAGACGAAGGAGACAAACTCACTCTTTGCCATATTCGCGGCTTGAACAGCATTATAAAGCTGGGCATTGGCGATGGCGATGGCGGCATGATCGGTCAGGCGAGTGAGGAAGGAAAGGGTTTCATCACTCGCTGGTTCTGATTGGGTGTTTTCCATCAACAGCAATCCGATGACGGCGGATTCCCGGCGGATGGGCAGGACGATTTGATTTTGAGTTCCGGCGAGCAGGGTCTTTTCGGGAGAATGAAGTTGAAGCGCCTGTTCTGTCTCGATCGCGGCGCCGAGGTTCAAATGTTCCACCGGCATCAGGGCTTCCTGATAGTCCTTCAATTCTTCTGTATATCCCTGCGACGCCATGATATGAATCCCGTCTTCTTCCAGAATACCCACGAAGCCCGCATTGGCGTCGGATTGGCGCATTGCCCAATCGAGCGTAATGCGCATGGCGCGGGCAATATCGAGGCTGGTGTTCAATTCGCGGTCGATGCGCTGCATGACCGAAAGTTCTTCCACGCGCGCAGCCAAGGCTTTATCGGTGAGGGTGTAGAGGCGGGCGTTTTCAATGGCAACGGCAGCCTGACCGGCAAAAGCAGCCAGAAGATCCTGGTCGTCAGAGATGAAGGGATTGCCGTCTTTCTTGTTGATGACTTCGATGACGCCGATGGCATTTTCTTTCACTTCCAACGGAGAAACAAGCAGGGCATGCGTGGTGAAACCGGTCTTTTGATCGGTGGCTTTGGACCAGCCATTGGCTTGCTGCACATCGTTGACGATGATGGACTGGCGGGTGTCGAGAGCTTTCCCGGCGAGTCCGCTCTTGGCGGGCATGCGTTTGTTCAACAGATCTGTGGCAACCGGTCCAACGGTGACTTCAAAAACCAGCTCATTGGTCTGGTTGTCGAGGAGCATCAGACTGCCGGCTTCACAGTTCAGAATATCCACTGCACTGCGCAGAATCTTTTCCAGCAGAGGACTGAGATCGAGGGTGGAGGTGAGCTGCCGCAGCACATCGTTGATGGTAGCCAGTTGGTGCGCACGCCGCTCGGATTCCTGCAACAGACGGGCTTTGACGATTGCGCCAGCCGTCTGATCGGCGATGGCTTGCAGCAGATTCATTTGTTCAGTGGTGTAGGCAACGCCGGGATCGCGGCTGCCCAGGCTGAGAGCGCCGATGGTTTCTGCGCCCGAATTGAGCGGCACGCCCATCCATGCGTACAGTCCCTCATATGAGCTTAGAATTCCACGCTGCTGACATTCGCGGGTCACATCTTCGGCGATGAGAGGACGGCGCATGCGTACGACTTCCTGTTCCAAGGTCTTACCGGGAGGAATGGGTACGTTTTCCTGCTCGGCAATACGTTCATCCATCACCAGATAAAACACCTGTTGGAAGGTGTCGGTTTTGAGATTGTAGAGCGTGAGGCGAAAATCGCGCGTGGGGATGATTTGCGATGTTTGCGCGTAGATGAGCTCCAGAATATCGTCAAAGGAAAGGGTAACATTAATGCCCTGCGCCACACGCGCCATGGCATTGGTTTCACGCACGCGGGTTTCCATGTTGATGACCACCTGGGTGCGTTCGATTGCCAGGGCTGCCTGATCGGAAACGGCTTCGAGGAAACCCAGGTCACGGGAGGTGTAGGTTTCACCCGATCGACGGGCTCCCAACGCCAGCCAGCCCCAAAGGCGCTGACGACCCGGTAGGGGAACGTATACCTGCGCGTTCAGGAGAGCCAGACGCGCCTGGTCCCTTTGCAGCGCGGCGGGCAGACTGGTCTGATCACTGATGAAAAGCGGTGCATGCTGTCGGGACAGGGAATCGACCAGGGCGTGTTCCGCCGGAAAACGAAGATCGGTGGTCACCTTTTCATCTGTGAGCGCAGCCAGATACTGGTTTCCGGCTGGATCGTAGATGTAAATATGCAGGCTTTCGGGGCTCAGTGTTTCTTCGATGACGCGGCGGACAACTTTCAAAATTCCGGTCAGATCAATCTGACTGGTCAGATCGTGACTGAGCGCCTGCAGCTTTTCCTGCTGAGCCTGGTCCCCGCGGAAGAAGGCAGCGTCCACGCTTTTTTTCATCCAATTTTGAACCGGTGAAATTGCCAGAGCCATCAAGAAAAGCAGCCCGCCAATGATGATCGGGCTCGTGATGGCAATGGCGCTGGATGTAACCAAGGTAAGACCGGCTGCAAGAAGCGCAAATGCCAGGGCAGAGAGGAGCGTCATCATGCCGTAAAGACGTGTGCGGCTGATAACATAATCGGTACTAAGCAGGCGATAATGCTGAACAATGTAAGCGGTAGTGACGGGGAAGATGATCAACGGTAGAAGTAAAGCGGGGTAGTAAACCGTAGTTCCCTGCACGGCGCGGATCAGCATCCAGAGCGTGATCGGTCCAAAGGAAATCAGGGCACTCCAGAAGAGCGAACGCACTTTTTCCCCTTCAATGGGGTTGGGGGAGCGGCGAATATGAAAACCCAGCCAACCGATCAGAACCAGCATACTTATGGAAAGGTAGGCAAAAATGATGCGCTGGAGAAGATCATTTGAGGTTGGCGAAATAATGATGGCAAGGATGCTGAGCACAACCGCGGGGATGTAAGCGAGAATCCGCGCCCCATTGTGCGATTCAGCCCAACGGCTGCCGAACGGCAGCGTGAGAAGGATATCTGTGACCGCGCCGCCGCAAAAAGCAAGTGCGATTCGCCAGATGATGGAGAATTGCTGCGTGGTCAGGGTATCAAATAACGTCATCACAGCGATGGCGACCGAAATGCCGAATACCGCAAAGGCGCGCCCTACCGCCGTTTTACGACGCAGCGCGAATGTCCAGGCGCCCGATACCAGATAGAGCAAACCAACGATATATGGAAGGATTAAGTATAGGATTCGGTTTGGACCATGGTTTAAGGCTTGATCATTCAAAAGGGAAACACTGGTCCAGCCGTTCGCCAGCGCCGGCACGGCAGCAACGACAACCAGACTGGTCAAAAGATAAAGCAGGATCAGGATCTGCGCAGAGTTTTGAATGGTTTTAATGGATCGTGTGGAAAGAGACATAGGGAGAGGTCACCTGGTTTAATGCGAAATTTTTATTGGAGGAACCCTGCGTCGATGCCCACGGGAACCTGACGTTAATTGGAGCCATTCGATCAGGACGCAGACGCGTTGACGTCCATCGCACAATGTACGACTGACAGATGCAATGCAAGTATTATACCCGGATTAAAAACCCACACTCGCGAATATGCCCCCAGATAATGAAATTGTAAGGGATGCAATCTTAAAATTCGGGGAAAAGATTGACATTTGTTTGTGAAGTCATTAAAATGAACGACGTATAAAATTATACGTCGTATAAAATCGCGTGTTCAGGAAGGAGGTTCGGGTGAGTTTACCTCAAGAGAAAACTGGAAGCCGAATGGAGCGGAAAAAAGAAGAAACCCGGCAGCGGATTGTGCAGACCGCGATGACGCTATTCGAACAAAATGGGGTTGCAGACACCACCATGGAACAGATCGCCGCCGCGGCAGATATCGCCAAGGGGACGCTGTACAACTACTTTCCGTCCAAAGAATTCATCATCCATACGTTTATGCAGCGCTCTTTCCAGACGAAATATGCCGAGCGGGTGCAGCGGATGCGCGAAATATCCGATACCCGCGGACGGATGAAGATGATCTTTACCGAACTGGTTCGTGGCGTTCAGGCGCAAGATCAAATCTTTGACCGCTATATAATTTTCCGTATTCAGGAAATGATTTCACTTGACCAGCCCGAAGAAATCAAAAGCGGACTTTATCGTTTGGGAGAAGAGATCATTCGGTTGGGACTGGAGGACGGTGAACTGCGTGCCGACGTGGACCCAAGATTGCTGGAAGAACTGGTGGAGTTCGCCTTCATGGAGCTGGTCAAGGCGTATTACCGGGATCCGGCGTCATTTCACGCGGATGAGATGATCGATAAATGCGTGGATGTGTTCATGTGCGGAGCGGGAAAAGGATGAGACGATTCTCCGCGGTGGGGCGATCCGTGCGGAGGATGGAAATTAAATAAAGATGGCTGATGAGAAGAAGGAGAATAAGATGAAAAATGATGCTGTCGTTACAAAAGACGTTTTTGTAAAGCGCCTTGTGGATCTTTGCGTGCGCAGCGGGATGAAGGAATTCCCTAAAAGTGAAATGGATCAGCATATTCTGTTTAAAAGTATGATGCTCACCCTGAAAACAGGCGTGACGTATACCGAAAAGGAAATCAACCAGAAGCTTTCCAATTGGATCGATGAAGTGGGTGGAAAACTCGAAATGGTGGATTTTGGAACGCTGCGCCGCTGGTTGGTGGATAACGGTTACCTGACCCGGAATCGGGACGGATCAGTTTATCAGGTGTCAGTACCCGGACCTGCCAGCCCTGTCTTCGAGGACTCGGTAAACGGTGTTGATCCGGCAGAGGCTGTCGTCAATGGACGCGCTGAGATCGAGCGCCGGAAGCGTGAGTATATGGAAAAGGCGAAGAAGGGTTAAGCGCTTTTCCAAAATATAAAGAAGCATCGAGGAAGCAAAGATGACCAGTATTCAGAGTCAAATCATGTATATCATGATGAAAAATCGCCACCTGCTGCAGGGACGGTTAAAACAGGAAGCATGGGATGAAAATACTTCGATCCCGGAATTTCGCGCCATGTGTGAGAAAAGCAACAGC
>JBDKTF010000089.1:0-2192 GCA_039680295.1 Anaerolineaceae bacterium | reverse complement strand
GATGCGCCCGCGCGGTTTCCACGGCGCGCACTGCGTCCGAGATCACGCGGCGGTAATAATAGGTTTGCGGATGGAGAATCCCGCGGGTCATAAACCCGGGCGTCTGCGGATTGGCGCCGATGGGTTCAGGTTCTGGGGTATCACCCTGCTGCCAGACGCTGCCCTGCCCGAGCGTGTCCATCACCAGATGGGCATACCCGCACGCGCTCCACGTCAAAAAGTCGATCGGATAACCCCGTCCACCGCCGTAACCAATGTATTCCACCACACACGGCAGCGAATCCTTACGCCCACGCGGCAGCAGCAGCCAGCCTTTTACCGGTTGACCAGCGTATCCCGGAAACGTATCGTCGAATGTATCGACCGTGGTCAGACCAAAATCAATGGGGGTAAACACGGGCGTAAGCGGTGTTTTGCGCACATCCGCCAGTGTCTGCTGCCAGAAAGAATCAAAATCCGCAGGTTCTTCCCGCTGCGGACAGTACTTCACCAATTCATCATATGAAAGATCAAATAGAGCCATGGAAATCCTCCATCCGCGGGATCACGGACATCGAATGAATCCCTGCGCCCACAGGCACCCCCCGCAGGCAGGCAGGGTATTACCAAAACACTCTTCTTCATTGCGATCTGCCAGTTCACACGCATTGCAAAACGTGCAGGGAGAAAAATCGAATGCGCGTAAACGCAGCCGCAGATCATGGTAATCGGGTTCCAGCCAAATTTCGCGTAATTTGTTCTGCGCCAGATTGCCAACCGCAAACGCCATCGATGTTCGCGGACGTGTTTCCAGATAACCTGTATGGGTATGCAACAGTGGAAGGCAGGGGCTTACGGCGCCATCCCACCGGATGGCGGTACTGCCAGCCTCGATGAATGGACAGCGATTGGCGCTGCTGCTCCAGTCTGATCCCGAAAAATGCAGATTGCAGCCGGATTGCAGTGCCGCTGTCAGCGCGGGCAGTGTTTCTTCATTCACGTCCATGCGCGGCAGGTTCACCATTGGATGCCCTCCGCCGGGTTGAAGCAGACTGTCGCCCATCGAACGTACATACAGCATTTGACCGCATAATTCGTCGGTGTGCGCCAGTACATTGCTGATCGAAAACATATCGGCGCCCAGTTCTTTGCCCAGGCTGATTACCCGGGGCAGATCGCCAATATTACGCCGCATGGCAACAAATGCCACTCCCAACCGGGTGGGCGCATTCTGACGTAAATCTGAAAACCGCTTTAGATTGGCAATCACCTGCGGTAGCGCCGCCCCCAACCGCACATCAGCATAACTCTCTGGCGACGCGCCATCCAGCGAAACCCAGAGACGATTCAAACCTGCATTTACCAATTCATGGGCTTTGGTTTCGTCCAACAAAATACCGTTGGTGATCAACTCAACCGGGCAATTCAGCTTTCGAACCGCCGTCACCATCTCCAGAATGTGCGGATGCAGGAGTGGTTCACCAAAACCGCCGAAGAAGACCAGCGGCGGTGAATCAAAATCCGCCAGAGACGCAAGCACACGCTCAAAAGTCTCGGGCGACATCATTCCCATGGGCTCGTCCCACACGTTGCGCATGCAGGTGCGGCAGTTCAGATTGCAGCGGTCGGTCGGTTCAATATAGACCTTCGCAAGGTGATCGACTCCCCGGCTGAGTGTGGCGGTATCCCCATTCCAATCGAGACGCAAGGTTTCCCCCGGCGCCCACCCCAGACGTTTCGCCAGGTCCGGAGGAAGGATGAGATCGCCTTCCGCGTTGATGTTCAATTCGACCGACTTCACTTTTTCTCCATCAATTCACACGCGCCGACAGAAAGCGCCCATACGCTTCCACCAATGCTGCCAGCCAGGCATCTTCGTCTGTGTCAGGAATGGCGTTAAAACTTCGAACCAAAATCAACAGCTCACGTCCTACCGCAGGTGTGCAGGGTTTTTTCCCTTCGGAAAATAGTTTGAAGATCGGCGTCAGACCCATCACGGTATGCCACTCATCCTTCACCCACAGGCGGTCATCCGGGAAAGACTTTTGGGAATTTGAAGAATCATCCATGGTGTGCATCCTTCCGTGTGATCAGCGCAGATGCGCGGTGCCGCAAACGGGCGCGCCGCCGCAGGTACATCCGGGTTCAATTTGAATCGTGGTGTGCTGAATGCCAAATTTCTGCCCCACCATATCATGCACGCGCTTCATCAA